>NZ_JBQCCF010000009.1:0-56527 GCF_051962475.1 Dyella sp. | reverse complement strand
TGTCGAAGCCGGAAAGACTCCCTCTCCCCTGGCGAAGCCGGGGGAGAGGGCCGGGGTGAGGGGGCGCGCTTCGCGCAGCGAAGCGCCAGGTTCCCGACGCGTGAGGAGCGATCGTCCCGAGCCCAAATCCTCTATTTCACTCATCTCCTTGGCGGGGAGTGGAGGCGAAGGCGACGGCTCGAATGAAAAGGACGCCGCCCGTCTCTTCGAGTCCATCCACCGCAGCCTGCTGGCCGGCCTGCCGACCCAGGTCGGCCGCAAGGACGAGAAGGGCGTATTCCGCTCCACGCGCGAGCGCAAGTTCCAGGTGTTCCCCGGCTCGGCGCTGGCCAAGCTGCCGCCGAACTGGGTGTTCGCCGCGCAGATCCTCGATGTCGGCGGCAAGGTGTGGGGCATGATGTGCGCCCGCGTCGAGCCGCAGTGGATCGAGGAGCAGGCCGCGCACCTGGTGAAGTCCAGTTGCCGCGATCCGCATTGGTCGAAAAAGCGTGGCTGCGTGGTCGCCTACGAGCAGGTGAGCCTGTTCGGGCTGAGCCTGGTGGAGCGGCGCGCGGTGACGTTCCAGCAGCAGGATCCCGCGCTGGCGCACCAGATCTTCCTGCGCGAAGCACTGGCGCGCGGTGACATCGAGGCGAAGGTGGATTTTCTGCGCGCCAACCAGCGCGTGCTGGAGGACGCGCGCGGCATCGAAGCCAAGCAGCGCCGCGAAGGCCTGATCCGCCACGAGGATGAACTGGTCGCTTTCTTCGAGGGCAAGCTGCCGGAGGATATTGCCAGCAGCCGCGCACTGGAGGCGTGGTATCGCAAGGCCCGCCCGGCCGAGCAGGCGGCGCTGCGCTGGTCGATCGACGACGTGATGGTCGGCGGTGCGGGACTCGACCCGAAGGCGTTCCCGGCAGCCATGGACATCGGCCCGCAGCGCTATCGACTGGAATACCGCTTCGTACCCGGCGACGAGGCCGACGGCGTCACCCTGCACCTGCCGCTGGCGATGCTCAACGCGCTGCCCACCGCGCGCTGCGAATGGCTGGTGCCCGGACTGCTCGGCGAGAAGGTGGCCGAGCTGATCCGCGGCCTGCCCAAGGCGCTGCGCCGCAACTTCGTGCCCGCGCCGGATTTCGCGCGCGCCTTCGTCGAGGCCGAGGCGCCGCGCGACGAGCCGCTGGCCAGGGCGCTGGCCGCCTTCCTCAAGCGTGCGACGGGCGTCGAGGTCACCGCCGCGGAGTTTGCCGCCGTGGAGCTGCCGGCGCACTTCTCCATGCGCTATCGCCTGCACGACGACAGCGGCAGCACGCTGGCCGCGTCACGCGATCTCGCCGCCTTGCGCGCGCAGTGGGAAGGCCAGGCGCGCGAGGCGTTCTCGCGCAAGACCGACGTCGAGCTCACCCGCGAAGATGTGGCTGCCTGGGATTTCGAAGAGATCCCCGCGCAGGTGCGCTCGGCCGGTGGGCTACTGGCCTTTCCGGCCCTGGTGGACCTGGGCGAGACGGTGGCGCTGCGCGTGTTCGAGCGCCGCGACGAGGCCAGTGAGTCGCATTGCGCCGGCGTGATCCGGCTCTTGCGCAACGCGCTCGCCGCCGACATGAAGCAGGCGCGCCGCCGGCTGCCGATCGCCAACGCGCTGTCGCTCAAGTACGCGCCGTTGGGCAGCATCGACAGCCTGCGCGAGGACCTGGTCGAGGGCGGCTTTGGCGATCTGCTCGAGCGCCATGAGCTGGACGTGCGCACCGCGGGCGCGTTCGAGGCGCTGCGCACCCAGGCCGCGCGCGAACTGTTCGTCAGTGCGGTCGAGCGATTGAAGCTGGCCGAACCGATCATCGAGGCGCAGGCGGATTTGAAGCCCTGGCTGCAGCCGCCGCTGATGGGCTTCGCGCGGGCCAGCTACTACGACCTGCACGAGCAACTCGACGCCCTGCTCGCGACCGGCTTCGCGCGCGAGCTGTCGACTGCACGCCTCGCGCACCTGCCGCGCTACCTCAAGGCCATGCGGCTGCGCGCCGAGCGATTGCGACAGGATCCGGCCAAGGATCAGCAGCGCATGCTGCAGGTGCTGCCGTACTGGCGTGCTTACCTCAACCACCGGGCCGAAGGCCGCGATGGCCTGGAGGAACTGCGCTGGCTGATCGAGGAGTGGCGCGTGTCGCTGTTCGCGCAGGAGCTCAAGACCGCCGAGCCGGTGTCGGCCAAGCGGCTGGCGCGGGCGCTGGAGGCCATCGAGGCGGTCTGAGCGGACAGCTTGCGATGCGTTTTCCGTCGGCGCGAAGCCTGCCGCCAGCCCAACCGCGATGAGCCCGCGGCGGCCGCACCGTTGCCGCGCTCGCTTAGAATGAGCGACTGGTACTGCTGGCACCGCGATGATCCCCATCACCCACGGCAACACGCCTTCGCTCGCACCCTGGCTGGCGCGCCGCGCCGCGCTGCCGGCGGTGTTGGTGAGCGCGCTGGATGCCTGCGCCGCGGCTCCGGTGGAGCAGGGCGAATGCGCCGATTTGCTGGACCTGCTGGTGATGCTTGGTTGCGATGCGCAGACCCAGGCCGCTGCGCTGTGGTTCGCCCTGGCGCAGGCGGCGCCCGCTGCCTACGAGGTGCAGGCGGCCGCGCTGGCGCCGGAGCTGCGACGGCTGGTAGAAGGGCAGCAAGCGGCCGAGAAAGTGTGGGCGCTGCATGCGCAGCGCAGCGGCGCTGCCAGTTCCGAAGGCCTGCGCCGGCTCCTGCTGGCGATCATCCGTGACCTGCGCGTGGTGTTCGTGCTGCTGGCGCGGCAGCTGGCGCGCATGCGCACGGCCTTGGCACTGAGCGAGTCCGCGCGCACCGAGCTGGCGCGACTGACGCGCGACATCCACGCCCCGCTGGCCAACCGCCTGGGCATCTGGCAGCTGAAGTGGGAGCTGGAGGATCTGGCGTTCCGCTATCTGGAGCCGGATACCTACCGCCGCATCGCCAAGCTGCTCGACGAGCGCCGCGAGGACCGCGAGAGCTTCATTCGCCAGTCGCTGGCGGAACTGGACAAGGCGCTGACGGCCGCCGGCATCCGCGCCGACCTCGCCGGGCGGCCGAAGCACATCTATTCGATCTGGAAAAAGATGCAGCGCAAGGCGCTGGCCTTTTCCGACCTGTACGACATCCGCGCCGTGCGCATCCTGGTCGATAGCGTGGCCGACTGCTACGCCGCGCTGGGCGTGGTACACGCGCTGTGGCCCTACCTGCCCGGCGAGTTCGACGACTACGTGGCGCGCCCCAAGGCGAACGGCTACCGCTCGCTGCACACCGCGGTGATCGGCCCGCACGGCAAGACGCTGGAAGTGCAGATCCGCACCCACGACATGCACCGCGCCAACGAGCTGGGTGTGGCCGCGCACTGGCGCTACAAGGAGGGCGGCAGCGCGGATGCGGAGTTCGAGTCCAAGGTCGCCTGGATGCGCAAGCTGCTCGAACCGCGCGCCGATGGCGAGGGCGAGCTGGCGGCCGAGCTGCAGACGGAGCTGCTGGAAGATCGCGTCTACCTGCTGACGCCGCGCGGCGAGGTGTTCGACCTGCCGCACGGTGCCACCGTGCTGGACTTCGCGTATCACGTGCACACCGAGGTCGGGCATCGCTGCCGCGGCGCCAAGGTAAACGGGCGCATCGTGCCGCTGACCTACCAGCCGCACAGCGGCGATCGGGTGGAGATCCTCACCACCAAGGTCGGTGAGCCCAGCCGCGACTGGCTCTCGGCCCATCACGGCTACCTCAACACGGCGCGGGCGCGGGAGAAGGTGCGGGCCTGGTTCCGCCGCATCGCGCACGACGCCAACCTCGCCGCCGGTCGCGCCATGCTGGAGCGCGAGCTCAAGCGGCTGGCGATGCCCAATGCCGACCTCACCGGCATGCCCGCGCAGTTCCACCTGAAGACGCACGACGAGCTGCTGATCGCGCTGGCGCTGGGCGAGGTGAACCCGGGGCAGATTTCGCGCCTGCTGCAGGAAGCCGCGCAGCCGCCGGCACCGCCGGAGACGGCGCCCGCACTACCGGCGTCACGCCCACCGGCGATCGACCAGAGCGCGCTGAGCATCGAAGGCGTGGGCAACCTGCTGACCGTGCTGGCGCGCTGCTGTCAGCCGCTGCCGGGCGATCCGGTGCGCGGTTTCGTGACGCGCGGGCGCGGCGTGTCGGTGCATCGGGCGGATTGCGCGGCGCTGGCGCGCCTGGCGCGGCGCGATCCGGACCGGGTGATCGACGTCAGCTGGGGCCGCGTGGCGGCCCAGGCCTACCAGGTGGATATCGAACTGCACGGTTATGACCGCAAGGGGCTGCAGAAGGACGTCACGGCGGTAATCAGCAACGCCAACATTCCGATCATCGCCTCGTCCAGCCGCATGTTCGTGCGCACCGGCGAGGTGGAGATGCGCTTCACGCTGCGCGTGCGCGACTACGAGCAGCTCTCGCATCTGCTGGCCAAGCTGGTGGCGCTGCCCAACGTGGTCGATGCCCGGCGCGTGGGCGGCCGCTGAGCCGGCTGGCAGTTGAACGGGGGCGCGCGCCGGGGCTGTTGGGCGGCCCCGCGATGCTAAGCTTCGGCGGTTTCATCCACAGCGGCAGATCATGAGCGGACGCAACGACCCGCGCGGCCCGCAAGGGCGCACCGAGCCCACGCTGGGCAACCTCGACGACCTCGATCGCCCGGCCGCGCGCGCGCCGGCGGCGGCCGACGACCTGCCGCGGGTCACGCTCGATCCGCCACCGCGCCGCGTCGCGCCGCCCGCTTCCCGTTCGCCGTCGCCGGAGCCGCCGCGCCGCCGCGGCTGGCTGGTGCCGCTGGCGTTGCTGCTGCTGGTGGGCGCGATCACCGTGCTGTGGCTGAACCAGGATTCCCTGCGCGGCCTGGTGCCGCGCACCAGCTTCAACGACGTGCTCTCGCGCGCCACGGCCGCGCTCGATGCCGGCCATCTCGACGGCACTGACGGCACCAGTGCGCGCGAGCTGTTCCAGGCCGCGCGCGCACTGGAGCCGGACAACGACCGCGCCCTGGCCGGCCTGCGCAGCGTGGGCCAGGCCGAGCTGGCCCAGGCGCAGAAGCAGCTCGCGGCCGGTCAACTCGACGAGGCCACGCGTTCCGCCGCGGCGGCGCGCGAATTGCTCGGCGGTGGCGACGAGGTGGATCAGCTCGATCGGCGCATCGCCCAGGCGCGCGCCAATGGTGTACATGCCGACGATCTGGTCGATCGCGCCCGCCAGGCGTTCGCCGCCGGCAAGCTGGACGGCGACGACGGCGCCGCCGCGCTGTTCGCCAAGGTGCTGGCAGCCGATCCGGGCAATGCGGTGGCCGCGCACGGGCTGGACCAAGTGGGCGGTGCCTACGCCGACCAGGCACGCAAGGCGCTCGATGCCGGCGACGCGGTGACCGCCTCCAGCACCATCGACAAGCTCGCCTCGCTGCTGCCGCGCTACGGTGACCTGCCGTCGCTGCGCGCGCAGCAGGCGCAGGTGCAGCGCGCCCACGACGACGCGGTGAACCAGGCGGTGAGCCAGGGCATGGACGCGCTGCGCGCCGGCCGCATCAACGGCAGTGGCGACGACACCGCGCTGGCGCTGTTCCAGAAGGCGCTCGCGCTCGACCCGCAGAATCCCGACGCGCGCGCCGGCCTGGGCAAGGTGGTGCAGGCGCTCACCGTGCAGGCCAACGCGCTGATCGACAGCGGCGACATGGACCAGGCTCGCAGCCTGCTCGACCAGGCCGACGCGCTGGCGCCGAAGTCGGCCGACCTCGCGGCGGCGCGCGCGCGCCTGCGCCAGGAAGGCAAGCCGCTGGCCGCGCCTTCTGCGGGCAGCGCCGACGCCGTCTCCGGAGCCCCGGACACCGCGACGCCGAACCAGGACGCCAGCCTGCTGCCGGCGATGCTCTCGCCCGAGCAGCAGGCCAAGGTGGCCGACCTGGTGAGCCAGGCAAAAGCCGCTGCGCAGCGCGGGGACATCATGCTGCCGCCCGGCGCGAGCGCGTACGACCTGTACCGCGGCGCGCTCGCCATCGATGGCAACAACACGGCCGCGCGCGACGGCCTGCAGAACCTTCCGGCCGTGGTGGTGCAGCTGTTCAACCGTGCGCTGGAGGATGGCCGACTCGCCACCGCCGGTGACATGCTCGGCAATCTGGGCGATCTTGCGCCCGGCGATCCCAGCCAGGATCAGCTGCGCAATCGCCTCGCCACCGCCTGGCTCGATCGTGCCGAGCAGCAGCTGGACACCGGCGACCGCCAGGGCG
Source organism: Dyella sp. (assembly GCF_051962475.1). Lineage (GTDB taxonomy): Bacteria > Pseudomonadota > Gammaproteobacteria > Xanthomonadales > Rhodanobacteraceae > Dyella_A. The sequence goes on along the minus strand of NZ_JBQCCF010000009.1, from coordinate 50,289 downwards.
CGGCGCAGTCGCTCGAGCGCGTGCGCAAGCTGGCGCCGCAGCATCCGCGCCTGCCGGAGCTCACCGCGCGCCTGAACTCGGAACCGTGAGCGCGTGACCGTACTGGTCCTGGGGGCGAGCAGCCAGATCGGTCATTTCCTGCTGCCCCGGCTGCAGGCGGCCGGGCATGACGCGCTGGCGATCAGCCGGCAGGGGCATGCGAGCGGCGCGCAGCTGCGCTGGATCGTCGGGCAGTTGCCCGATGCGATGCCGGCATCGCTGCCCGCACTGGCCGGCATCGTCAGTTGCGGCCCGTTGCTGCCGTTTGCGCGCTGGCTGGAAGCGGCTCCTCTGGACGGCGCCCCGCGCATCGTCGCCACCAGTTCGATGAGTGCGCAGACCAAGCGTGATTCCCGGGTGCCGGCCGAACGCGCCCTGTCGCAAAGCCTGCGCGAGGGCGAGGCGGCACTGGCCGGGGCGTGCGCGCGACGCGGCCTGCGCTGGAACGTGCTGAGGCCCACCCTCATCTACGGCGCCGGGCGCGATCGCAGCCTCACGCCGATCGCGCACCGCGCGGCGCGCCTGCGCGTGTTTCCGCTGCCGGCCGGTCGCGGCCAGCGCCAGCCGGTGCATGCCGACGACATCGCCCAGGCCTGCGTGGCGGCGCTGCGCGTGGATGCGCCCAGCGGTCACGTGCTGCCGATCGGCGGCGGTGAGCGGCTGAGTGCCGCGGCGATGTTCGGTCGGGTGCGCGCGAGCCTGCCGGTCGCCACGCTGCCGCTGCCGATCCCGCGGCCACTGCTGCGGCTGGCGCCGCGTCTGGTTCCCAGGTTGCGGGGGCCGCTGACCCGGCTGGAAGAGGATCTCATCGCCGACAACACCGAGCTCACCCGCCTGCTCGGTGTGCGGCCGCGCGCGTTCCTGCCCGATGCGCTCTGTTGGGGCCTGGACGCGCGCTGATCGCCCGCGACCGCGCCCGGCGCTGCCCGCGTTCTGCCCGCGAAACCCGGCTGGCATTCATATTCGCGCCGGGCGGCAGGGCCTATCATCGATGTTCGCCTTGACCGGGAACTCCACGCGTTGGCCTTTCTGACCCGTCTCCAATCGTTCGTCCGCAGCGCGTGGCCGTGGGTACGCATCCCGTTCTGGATCGCCATGGGCCTGTTCTTCGGGTTCCTGCTGCCGTACACGCTGATCCTCAACAAGCGTGTGCAGGACCGCTTCAACGACCTGGTGTTCGCCGTCCCCACGCGCGTCTATGCGCGGCCGCTGGAGCTGGCGCCGGGCGTGGCGATGACCCCTGCGGCGCTTGAGCTGGAGCTGACCTTTGCCGGCTACAGCAACGACGGCAAGGGCGAGGTGGCTGGCCGCTGGGCCAAGCAGGGCACGCGCTACACGATCGCCTCGCGCGGCTATGCCGGGCCGGATGGCGGCGAGCTGCCCAAGCGCATCCGCGTCACGCTCGGGCGGGGCCAGGTGAGTGCGCTGGTGGATGCCGACAGCGGCAAGCCGATCAAGCTCACCCATCTCGATCCCGCGCGCATCGCCACCGTGTATGGCGCGCAGCAGGAGGAACGGCGCATCGTGCGCCTGGCCGACGTGCCCCCGCTGCTGGTCAGCGGGCTGCAGGCGGTGGAAGATCGCGACTTCAAGCACCACATCGGGCTGGATTTCAGCGCCATCGCCCGCGCCGCGTTCGCCAACCTGCGCGCCGGCCACACCGTGCAGGGCGGCTCGACGCTGACCCAGCAGCTGGTGCGCAACCTGTTCCTGGACCGCAACCAGAACTTCACCCGCAAGTTCAACGAGGCGATCCTCTCGCTGCTGATCGAGGCGCACTACTCGAAGGAGCGCATCCTGCAGGCCTACGTCAACGAGGTGTTCCTCGGTCAGCAGGGCAGCCAGGCGGTGCACGGGTTTGCCGCGGCGGCGGAGTTCTATTTCGGGCGTCGTCTGGAAGATCTGCGTCCGCAGGAAATCGCCCTGCTGGTGGGCATGGTGAAAGGGCCGAGCTACTACGACCCGCGCCGCTATCCTGAGCACGCGTTGCAGCGGCGCAACCTGGTACTGCAACAGTTCCTGCAGACCGGGCTGATCAATGCGGCGCAGGCCAATGCGGCACAGGCCGCGCCGCTGGGCATCGCCGACAACGCGCAACTCCCGCACAACCGCTTCCCGGCCTTCATGGACCTGGTGCGCAGCCAGATCACTGCCGACTTCGACGACGACACGCTGCGCGCTGGCAACCTGTCGATCTTCACCACGCTCGACCCGGCCGCCCAGCTCTACGCCGAGCAGGCGGTGACCAGCACCGTGAAATCGCTGGGCAAGCGCGGCGAGGTGGTGCAGTCGGCCGGCGTGGTCACCGATGCGCACTCCGGCAGTGTGCTGGCGGTGATCGGCTCCAAGCTGCCTGGCGATACCGGCTTCAACCGCGCGATGGATGCCCAGCGCCCGGTCGGCTCTACGATCAAGCCGTTCGTCTACCTGGTGGCGCTTACCGATCCGTCCCGCTGGAACCTCGGCACGCTGCTGGACGATGGTCCGATCAGCATGCGCCAGCCCGACGGCACGATGTGGGAGCCGCACAACGACGACAACCAGACCCACGGCATGCTGCCGATGGTCGATGCGCTGGCGCACTCGTGGAACCTCGCCACCATCCACCTGGGGCTGGAGGTGGGGCTGCCGCGGATCAAGGCGTTCCTCGAATCGTTCGGGTTCAACGACATCAATCCGAGCCCCTCGCTGCTTATCGGTGCGCAGGACATGGCGCCGCTGCAACTGGCCCAGCTCTACCAGTACCTCGCCTCCGACGGTCACGCCCTGCCGCTGCTGGCGGTGCGCGGCGTGCTCGATGGCAGCGGCCGCACGATCAAGCGCTACGAGGTGCAGGAGGGTCCGGGCGAGTACCAGAACGCGGTGCGCCTCACCACCTGGGCGATGCAGCAGGTGGCGCTGTTCGGCACCGCGCATTCGATCGGTGACTCGGGCCTGGCCTGGCTCCATGCCGCCGGCAAGACCGGCACCAGCAACGACATGCGCGACAGCTGGTTCGCCGGCTTCACCGGCCAGCACCTGGCGGTGTTCTGGATGGGCCGCGACGACAACAAGCCCACCGGCCTGTTCGGTGCCACCGGCGCGCTGCGCGAATGGCGTGACCTGTTCGCCAAGCTCCCCACCCGTCCGCTGTCGGCCGATCCCGGCCCCGGCCTCGAGCTGGCGTGGATGAACCCCTCCGACGGCAAGCGCACCGAGCCGCAGTGCGAGGGTGCGCGCCAGTTGGCGGTGGTGGCCGGCAGCCTGCCGCCGGATACCGAAGGTTGCTTCTGGCAGCGAGTGGGTGATTTCTTCGGCGGCAGCCACGACAATCCGCAGCCGCCCAACCCCTTGCCCGCGCAGTAATCGCCATGCCCTTGCCTCGTTCCTTGCGTCTCCTGTTGCCCGCCGCCGCAACGCTGCTGGGCGGTTGTGCCCTGTTCGCCCCGCCGCCGCCGCCGGCTGCACGTCCGGCGCGCCCGAACTACGACCTGGTGGCGGCGATCCGCGCCGCCGGCGATCGCGAGAAGTCGATCATCGACGTGAGCCCGCTGCGTGATCCGGCCGTCACCGCCTTGCAGGACGGCGCCCAAGCGGACGAGCGTGCCGGCCGCTATCCGGATGCAGCCGCCAAGCTCGACCAGGCGCTCAAGCTCAGTCCCGAGTCGCCCGACCTGCTGCAGGACCGCGCCGAGATCGCCGTGCGCATGCGCGATTTCCCGCTGGCCGAAAAGCTGGCGCACCAGTCGTGGTCGCTCGGCCCGAAGCTGGGGCCGCTGTGCGCGCGCAACTGGCAGACCGTGGTGGAAATGCGCCTGCAGGCCGACGACAGCGCCGGCGCCGCCAGCGCGCGCAAGTGGGTACAGACCTGCCACAAGGCGGGCATCAACCGCTACTGATCGCCACCGGCGGCGCGCAGCAGGCCGCCGTAGCCCAGCACTTCGCCCAGCAGCGGCAGGGCGATGCTCACGTCGAACCGATAGTCGCCCGCCTCGATGCGCTTGCCCGCACGCGTGCGTGGCAGCAGCCACAGCGGCATCGGCCAGCGCCCGAGGCGCGCGCCGACGCAGCGCCACTGCCAGCCGCCGTCGACCACGTCGACCTGCAAGCGCAATGCGATGACGCCGGTCTCCTCGATCCAGCCACCGTCCGGCCAATGGCCGTACGGGCGGAAGATGGAGACGAAGCGTGCGCCGTCATCGAAACGGCGATCCCAGTGCAGCAGGTCATCGGCATGCTGGATGGCGACATGCAGCCGATGGTCGGCCCCGTCGGCTGGGATGCCGAGTTTTCGCGCCAGGCGCCGGCCGACGACGCCGGCGAGACCGCAGCCGAAGCGGATCGCGAGCGGTCCTCGCAGCGTGCCACCGCGGCGATGCAGGGCCTGCAGTTGGGGGTGCAGGTGCGCGAACGCCGGCCCGAACCAGCGGCTGACGGCGGTATCGTCGGAGCCAGGGCCTTCCGGGTGCATCGTCGCTGCCTCAACCATGCCGGTTGTTCCACATCGCCAGCGCGACCCACAGCGCGAGCAGCGGCAGCAGTCCGGCGGCGCTGATCCAGTCGCTGCGCTGCCCGGCCTTGCGGTAGCTGTGCCAGCGACCGAGCGTCAGCAGCCACAGCGTGATGTAGCCGAGGTGAAACAGCGTGCGCTCCCACAGTAGATAGATGAGCAGCCATCGGCCCAGATGCAGCAGTCCATCCCACGCGGCTTCCAACATCGGCGATCCCTGCAGTGACGACACCAGGGCGCAGCGTACCGACAAGCGATGCGCAAGCAACACGGCAGGTCGTCGCGATGCGCTCGCCGCCTCCGCGACCCTCCGCCATACTTGCTGGATGATGCATCCCGATGACGCCGCGCCCGACGACGTCGGCGCGCTGCTCGGCGCCGACGGCCCATTTGCCCGCGAGCTACCTAACTTCGCCCCGCGCGCTGCGCAGCAGGACATGGCGCGGGCGGTGGCGCATGCCATTGCCGAGCGCGAGACGCTGATTGCCGAGGCCGGCACCGGCACCGGCAAGACCTACGCCTATCTCGTGCCGGCGCTGCTGTCCGGCGCGCGGGTGATCGTCTCCACCGGCACCAAGGCGCTGCAGGACCAGTTGTTCTTCCGCGACCTGCCGCGGGTGCGCTCGGTGCTCGGCAGCCGGCTGAAGACGGCCCTGCTGAAAGGACGCGCCAACTACCTGTGCCTGTACCGGCTGGACCAGACCGTGCGCGACGGCGGCAGCCTCGCCCCGGCGCAGGCGCACCAGTTGGCGGCGATCCGCACCTGGTCGGCGCGCACCCGCCACGGCGATCGCATGGAGCTGGCCGAGGTGCCGGAGGAATCGCCGCTGTGGCCGCGCGTCACCTCCACACCGGAGAACTGCCTGGGCGTGGAGTGCGCGTTCTACGACGACTGCCACGTGGTGAAGGCGCGGCGCGAGGCGCAGGAGGCGGATGTGGTGGTGGTCAATCACCATCTGTTGTTCGCCGACCTCGCGCTCAAGCAGGAAGGCTTCGGCGAGATTCTGCCCGGCGCACAGGCCTTCATCCTCGACGAGGCGCACCAAGTGCCGGAGCTGGCCGGCCAGTTTTTCTCGCAGAGCGTGAGCGCGCGTCAGCTGTCGGAGCTGGCGCAGGACGCGCTGTCCGAATGCAGCGGCATCACCGGTGCGATTGGCCTGCTGCTGGAGCCGGTCGAAGCCTTGCAGGACGCGCTCAAGCACCTGCGCGCGGCGATGGAACCGCTGCCCTCGCGCGGTCCGTTTGCCGAACTGGACAGCCGCACCGCCGTGCGCGATGGATTGCACGATGTGGCCGAGCTGGTCGCCGCGCTGTCCGATCAACTCGCCTCGCAGGCGGAGCGATCACGCGGCTTTGCCAACGTGTACGAGCGCTCACTGACCTTGAGCGAGCGGCTGGAGCGCATCGTCGAGGGGCAGGCTGGCGAGACGCGCGGTATCGACGTGCGCTGGTACGAACTGTTCCCGCGTGGCTTCGCCATCCATGCCACACCGCTGGATCTGGCCGCGCCGCTGCGCACGATGCGCGAGCGCACCCAGGCGGCGTGGATCCACACCTCGGCCACGCTGTCGGTGGGCGGCGAGTTCGGCCACTTCGCGCGCCAGCTGGGGCTGGAGGATCCGCAGACGTTGAGCCTGGAGAGCCCGTTCGACTATGCGCGCCAGGCGCTGTGCTATCTGCCACCGGGACTGCCCGATCCGGCGGCGCGCGGCTACACCGACAAGGTGATCGAAGCGGTGCTGCCGGTGCTCGAGGCCTCCGACGGCCGCGCGTTTCTGCTGTTCACCTCGCACCGCGCGCTGCGCCGCGCCGCCGAGCTGCTGCGTACGCGCGTGCCCTGGCCGCTGTTCGTGCAGGGCGAGGCGCCGCGGCACCGGCTGCTGGAGGAGTTCCGCGCCAGCGGCCACGGCGTGCTGCTGGGCGCGGCGAGTTTCTGGGAAGGCGTGGATGTGGCCGGCGAGGCGCTGAGCGTGGTGGTGATCGATAAGCTGCCGTTCGCCGCGCCCGACGATCCCGTGCTGCAGGCCCGGCTGGAAGCGTTGGAGCAGGCCGGCATCAATCCCTTCATGGCCTGGCAGGTGCCCAGCGCGGCGATCGCGCTGAAGCAGGGCGCGGGCCGCCTGATCCGCGACGTGCACGATCGCGGCGTGCTGGTGCTGTGCGACCCGCGATTGGTGAGCAAGGGCTACGGCAAGCTGTTCCTGGCCAGCCTGCCGCCGATGCCACGCACGCGGGAGCTGGGCGACGTGCGTGCGTTCTTCGCGGCGCCTGCGGTGGGCAAGGATGGATAGGCGCCGTCATTCCCACAAACGCGGGAAGCGCTTATCCACGGCGACACCGGTCCTCCGCCATGCTTTTTGCGATGAGGCCAAATGGATTCCCGCGTTCGCGGGAATGACGCCGAGCAAGTGGCGACTGTCCTGGGTGCCGTGGCAGAGACCGGGCGCGAATGACATCGGCGCCTGAGGTGCCATCGCGACGTGCTGCTGCCAGCCACCGACCGCCCGGCTAGCGTTCTTGTGCTCCTGCGCGCTCGCGCGCCGCTTGGCTATCATCCGGGCTTCCAACGGGGAGGGAGGCATATGGCCAAGGTCACTGGTTTGGGTGGGGTGTTTTTCCGAGCGCGCGACCCTAAGGCGCTGGCGCAGTGGTACGCCACGCATCTCGGGCTGGTGGTGGATTCCTCCTACGGCGGGGTGCGCTTCGAGGAGGATGCGGCGCGACCGGGCTTTACCTTGTGGACGCCGTTCGCGCAGGACACGGGTTATTTCGGCGATCCGGCACAGCCGTTCATGCTCAACTTCCGAGTGGACGATCTCGATGAGCTGCTGGCCCAGCTGCGCGCGGCCGGGGTCTGGGTAGACGAGCAGCGCGAGGACGGTGAGTACGGCCGCTTCGGCTGGATTCGCGATCCGGAAGGCCATCGCGTCGAGTTGTGGCAGCCACCGGGGTAAGCTCAGGCGTTGCACGCGGCGGCCTCCTTGCGGGCGGTCGCGTCCGCACTTGGTGCGGTGCAAGGTACATACGTATTCAGGTCGAGCCGGCGCCGGTGGCGTCGCAGAATCGGCAGGACTTCAACATCAGGGGTGGAACACACGATGGCAATCACTGAGAGCTCGGCGGACGCCGAACAGCACGCCACCTTGCGTGTGGTGGTGATCGCGGCGGCGGCCGCACTGGGCGGCTTCCTGTTCGGTTTCGATACGGCGGTGATCAACGGTGCAGTGGATGCGATCCGCGGCGCGTTCGGTCTGAACGCAGGGGAGATCGGCATCACCGTTTCGTGTGCACTGCTCGGTTCGGCCGCCGGTGCCTGGTACGCCGGTTCGCTGGCCGACCGCTTCGGTCGCGTGCGGACGATGCAGGTGGCGGCGTTGCTGCTGGCCATCAGCGCGCTCGGCTCGGGCCTCGCCTTCGGCGTGTGGGACCTGATCCTATGGCGCGTGGTGGGTGGCCTCGGCGTCGGTGTGGCCTCGGTGATCGCGCCAACTTACATCGCCGAAGTCTCGCCGGCGGCCGTGCGCGGCCGACTCGGCTCGATGCAGCAGCTGGCGATCGTGCTGGGCATCTTCGTGGCATTGCTCAGCGATGCGTGGCTGGCCGGCACCGCCGGCGGCGCGGCCAACACGCTGGCGTTAGGGCTGGCGGCGTGGCGCTGGATGTTCCTGATCGCGGTGATCCCCGCGCTGATCTACGGCGGCCTGGTGCTCGGCGTGCCGGAATCGCCGCGCCATCTGGTGGCCAAGGGCAAGCTGGCCGATGCCAAGAACGTGCTGCGCCAGGTGCTCGGCATGCGCAGCGACAGCGCGCTGGACAAGAAGGTGGACGACATCGCGCACAGCCTGAAGATGGAATACCGCCCGCGCCTGCGCGACCTGCGCGGCTCCGCCGCCGGACTGCTGCCGGTGGTGTGGGTGGGCATCCTGCTTTCGGTGTTCCAGCAGTTCGTGGGCATCAACGTGATCTTCTACTACTCGTCCACGCTGTGGCATTCGGTGGGCTTCAGCGAGGCCGACTCCTTCACCATCACCGTGGCCACCTCGGTGGTGAACGTGCTGGTGACCCTGGTGGCGATAGCGCTGGTCGACAAGATCGGCCGCAAGCCGTTGCTGGTGATCGGCTCGGCCGGCATGGCGATTACCCTGGGCGTGATGGCGTGGTGCTTCTCGCAGGCCACCGGCACGGGTGCCGACCTGGTGCTGCCGCACTCGGTGGGCCCGGTGGCGCTGGTCGCGGCCAATGCCTACGTGGTGTTCTTCGGCCTGAGCTGGGGTCCGATGGTGTGGGTGCTCTTGGGCGAGATGTTCCCCAACCGCATCCGCGCGATCGCGCTGGCGGTGGCGGCCTCGGCGCAGTGGCTGGCCAACTTCGTGATCAGCTCCACCTTCCCGGCGCTGGCGCAGATCGGCCTGACCTTCGCCTACGGCCTGTATGCGGCGTTCGCGCTGATCTCGCTGTTCTTCGTGCTCTCGGCCGTGCGTGAGACCAAGGGCATGGAGCTGGAAGACATGCAGGGCTGAGGCCCTCGCTGAGAGCATCGGGGCCGGCGCGTCCGCGTCCGGCCCGATCTCGCCATGGCGCCCGCGGTGCATCGCCCGGGCGCCGCCATACCACCGCGCTGTCATGCCCGTTCCGCCGATGCGAGAATGCGCGTATGAACCTGCTTGCGATCGAAACCGCCACCGAATCGTGCTCCGTCGCCCTCGTGCATGGCGACGAGGTGATCGCACGCAGCGAGCTGGCGCCGCGCCGCCACGCCGAACTGGTGCTGCCGATGGCCGATGCGCTGCTGGCCGAGGCCGGCATCGGCCGCCACGCGCTGGACGCGATCGCCGTGGGCCGCGGGCCGGGCGCCTTCACCGGCGTGCGGCTGGGCGTGTCGCTGGCGCAGGGCATGGCGCTGGCGTTGGACGTGCCGGTGGTGACGGTCTCCTCGCTTGCCGCGCTGGCGCTGGAGGCGCCTGACGACGACAGCGACGCGGCGATTCTCGCGGTGATCGACGCCCGCATGGGCGAGCTCTACGTGGCCTGCTACCGCCGCGACGGACTCGGCGGCCTGATCGCGCTCGATGAAGAGCGCGTGGCCGCCGCCGAATCACTGCAGCTGCCGCCGGCCGAGGCCTGGCACGTGGTGGGCAGTGGCTGGGCGACGTACGCCGAGGTGCTGGGCGAGCGGCTGGCCGGTCGCACCGTGCGATCGGCGCAGGGTGACCGCTTCCCGCAGGCCGTGCACGTGGCGAGCCTTGCCGTGCGCGAATGCGCCGCCGGGCATGCGCAGGCACCCGAACTGGCGCTGCCGGTGTACCTGCGCGACAAGGTGGCGTTGACGCTGGCCGAGCAGGGGCGCCGATGAGCACGACCGGCCGGGCGTGCGGCTGTACCGAGCCGCGATGACCGCACCGTCCGTCCGGCTCGACTTCCTCGAACACGATGTGTCGCTGCGCGAGCCCGCGCGGCTGCGCGAACGAAGCGACGCGCTGGACTGGCTCGACACCTGCCTCGCCCTCGGCGTGTCCGCCACTCCCGACGAGGCCCGACTGCGCCAGCGCATCGAGGCCCTGGCCGCCGAACTGCAGGCGGTGGACGATGCGCTTTGTGCGCAGATCCGCCAGGCGATCCAGCTCGGCGACGGCGCGCTGGCGCTACGCCCCTGGGCCGCGGCCGCGGCTTCCGGTGCGGACGAGGACGATTCCAGCGACCGCTACGACCATCTCGACAACCTGATCAGCGGCGTGCTGGCAATCGGCGAAACGACCGAGCCGCTGCTGCCGCTGGACGAGGGCATGGTGTTCTACCAGCCCTCGCCGGCGCGGCACATCCTCCACATGCTGGCCCGGCTGGCGCTGGGCGAGGGCGATGTGCTGATCGACCTGGGTTCGGGGCTCGGCCACGTGCCGCTGCTGGTGGCAATCGCTACGTCGGCGCGCAGCATCGGCGTCGAATGGCAGGGGGCGTACGTGGCAGCGGCGCGTCAGTGCGCGCGGGAGCTTGGTCTGGCGCGTGCGCATTTCGAGCAGGGCGATGCGCGCGAGGCCAGTCTGTCCACTGGCACCGTGTTCTATCTCTACACACCGTTCGGCGGCGATCTGCTGCGTGCCGTGCTGGATCGGCTGCAGCTTGAGGCCCGCCGCCGACCGATCCGCGTCTGCACGCTTGGCCCATGTACGCAAAGCGTTGCGCGCGAATCGTGGCTGCGAGCGCTGGATGCGAGCCGGCTGGACCGGCCCGCGATCTTTCACAGCCGTTGACGCGCTTTACAGCTGTCCCATCGCCAGCTGCACGGCCAGGCTGCTCACCGCCACCGCCGCCCACACGCCCAGCCCGAGCAGGATCGGACGCACGCCGGTGGAGGCCATGCGGCGCAGGTTGGCCGACAGCCCGACCGCGGTGAGCGCCACCACGATCAGGAACTCGGCCGCCACGTGCAGCGGCGCCTGCAGTGCCACCGGCACGAACCCGGCCGAGCGCACCGCCGAGGCGACCAGGAACCACAGGATGAACCAGGGGAATATCCGCGACAGCTTGAAGTCGCTGCCACCGCGGCGCTTCTCGCGCACCGCCACGGCGATCGCCAGCACGATGCACACCGGAATGATCAGCGTGGCGCGGGTCAGCTTGACGATGGTGGCGAAGTCGCCGGCGGCGCGGCTGTAGCTGTAGCCCGCGGCCACCACCGACGACGTGTCGTTGATCGCCGTGCCGGCCCACATGCCGAAGCCGAAGTCGGACAGGTGCAGCAGGTGGCCAAGCAGGGGGAACAGCAGCACCGCGACCAGGTTGAACAGGAAGATGGTGGAGATCGCGAAGGCGGTGTCATGCTCGTCCGGGCGCAGGATCGGCGTCACCGCGGCGATCGCCGAGCCGCCGCAGATCGCGGTGCCCACGCCGATCAGGATCTTCAGGTCGTCGTGCACCCGCAGCCAGCGGCCCAGCCCCCAGGCCGCCACGAACGCCACGCTCATCGTCACCAGGGTCACCGACAGTGACTGCAGGCCGGTCTTGGCTACCTGGTCCAGGCTCAGCCCGAAGCCCAGCGCGATGATCGACCACTGCAGCACCTGCTTGGAGGCGAACTGGATGCCCGGGCGCAGCCGCGTCGGCAGGTTAATCGCGTTGGCGGTGACGATGCCCAGCACGATGCCGATCACCGGCCCTCCGACCAGGGTGAAGCGCCGCCCCAGCGCGAAGGCGCCAGCGGCGATAAGCAAGGTGAGCAGCAGGCCGGGCAGGCGCGCGGCCAGGCTGAGCGCGGTGGCGGGCGCAGCAGCGGCAGCGTCGGAGGCGGGGGTTGGGTGGGGAGCCGAACTCATCGGAAGTTTCCATGGCAGGGACCGGCGCATCATCGCCTGGAAGAAATATCAGAGAAACTTGAAATATCTTATGCATGGGATAAATTTTGCTGATGATCAACATCAGTCCGCGCCAGCTCGAAGTGTTCGTGCACGTGGCCACGCTGGGCAGCGTGCGCGCGGCTGCCGGGCAACTGCATCTCACCCAGCCTGCCGCCAGCATGGCGCTGCGCGACATGGAGCATCAGCTCGATGCGCCGGTGTTCGACCGCGAGCGCGGGCGCCTGCACCTCAACGCGCGCGGCCGTGAGCTCCTGCCGCTGGCGCAGGAACTGCTCGAGCGCTACGCCGAGTTCGGCCGGCATGGCAAGGACGATGCGGCGCTTGGCGGCGAGTTGCGCATCGGCACCAGCAATTCGGTGGGCAACTACCGCGTGGGCGAGTTGCTGGGCGACTTCGTGGAATCCCATCCGCAGGTGACCGTGCGCCTGCGCGTGGCCAATACCGAGGCGATCGCCGCGGCGATGCTCGATCACGGCCTCGACGTGGGCTGCGTGGAGGGGCCGGTAACCCACCCGCAGCTGGAAGTGCGCCCGTGGCGCGTGGACAGCCTGGTGGTATGCGCTCGCCCGGATCATCCGCTGGCGCGGCGCCGCCGTCTTGCCGCCGAGCATTTCGCCGGCGCGCGCTGGGTGCTGCGCGAACCGGGTTCGGCCACCCGCGTGCTCAGCGAGCGGGCGCTGGGGCAGCTGCCCAGCGGCCAGACCGTGCTGGAGCTCGATCAGATCGAGGCGATCAAGCAGGCGGTGGTGGCCGGGCTGGGCATCGCCTGCCTGCCGGCGGTGGCGGTCAGCGATGCGGTGGCCGCCGGCCGCTTGAAGGTACTGAAGACACCGTTCCTCGACCTGGAACGCCAGCTCTCCGTGCTGGTGCATCGCCAGCGTTACCGCAGCGCGGTGCTGGAGGCGTTCCTGCGGACGCTGTGATGCCGGCTGCTCAGGCGGGCAGGGCGTTGTCGAGCGTGGCCAGCAGCGCCTCGACCTGCTCGTGGGTATGCGCCCGGATCAGCCGCGGTGCGAGCCGGCGCAGTTCGCCGCGATCCAGCTCACCCAGGCGGTCACGCACCTGCAGTATCTGGCTGGGATGCATGCTGAATTCGCTCAGGCCCAGCGCCAGCAGCAGCGCGGTGAAGTTCACGTCGCCGCCGATCTCGCCGCACAGGCTCACCGACTTACGGACCCGGCGGCCGGCGCTGATCACGTGGCAGATCAGCCGCAGCAGTGCGGGATGGAGCGGGTTGTAGACGTTCTCCAGCGCGTCGTTGCCGCGGTCGGCGGCCAGCACGTACTGAGCCAGATCGTTTGTGCCGATGGCGAGGAAGTCGGCGTGCTCGAGCAGGGCGCGCACGTTGATCGCCGCGGCGGGCACCTCGATCATCGCGCCCAGCGGCAATTTCTCCGGCAGGTCGACGCCTTCCTGCTTGAGCTCCTGGCGAGCCAGCTTGAACAGCGTGCGCACGGCAATGATCTCGTCCGGCTGGGTGATCATCGGCACCAGCACGCGCATCGGTCCGTAGCAGGCGGCACGCAGGATCGCGCGGATCTGCGTGGTGAACACTGCCGGATGGCGCAATGACAGCCGTACGCCACGCACGCCGAGCGCCGGGTTGTCTTCGCCGCGCAGCGCGATGCCGGCGGCGTCGGCCTTGTCCGCGCCCAGGTCCAGCGTGCGGATCGTCACCGGCAGGCCGCCCATGCCCATCACCAAGTCGCGATAGGCGACGAACTGTTCCTCCTCGCTGGGCAGGCCCTTGTGACGCAGGAACAGGAATTCGGTGCGGTACAGGCCCACCCCGTCGGCGCCGCGGGCGCGCGCCATGGCCACGTCCGAGCTCGACTCGGCGTTGGCCAGTAGCTTGATCTCCGCGCCGTCGCGAGTGCGCGAGGGCGCGTTGGCCAGCTTGGCCAGGCGTCGGCCTTCCAGCGCCGCCTCGCGCTGCCAGGCGCGGTAACGCGAGAGATCTTGCGCGGTGGGATGGACGATCGCCTCGCCCTGTTCGGCATCGAGCAGGATCAGGTCGTCATCGTGGATGGTCGACAGCGCGTCGCGCGTACCGACCAGCATCGGCAGATCCAGGCTGCGGGCGAGGATCGCGCTGTGCGAGTAGGGGCTGCCGGAACTGGTCACCACGCCCAGCAGGCCGTGGCCGGCCAGGTGCGCCATATCGCCCGGTGCGATGGTGTCGGCGACGAGGATCTCGCCCACGCGCGCGGCGAGCTTGCGCTCTTCGGCGGTAGTCTGGCGCTGCAGCGCGGAGATTACCCGGTTGATCACCTGGTCGACGTCCTCACGCCGGCTGCGCAGGTAGGGATCATCCATCGCTTCGAACACGGCGGCGATGCGGTCGCGTTGTTTCTTGAGCGCGGCACCGGCCCGGTAGTGGCCGATGCGGATCATGTCGTTGAGCCCGCGCAGCATCTCCGGGTCGTCCAGCAGCAGGGTGTGCGCGTCGATGAACTCGTTCACCTCACGCGCCAGCGCGCCGTGCAGCTTGGTGCGCAGCTCGCGCAATTCCTGCCGCGCGGTGTCCAGCGCCAGATGCAGCAGTTCGAGCTCGGCCTCGACCTCGTCTTCGCCGAGCGGCCGGTTGTCCACGGCGTAGCGACTGGGCTGCACCAGCCGCGCGCGGCCCAGGCACATGCCCTTGGCCGCCACCGTGCCGGGCAGGCTCTGCCTCATGCGTGGTCACCGTTTGCGGGGAGGCGCAGCGAGGGCGTGGCGCACGCGCAGCGGCCCGTGCGCATCGCGATCGATGCGTACGGTGTTGCCGGTGCTCGCGTCCCGTGTCCTGCCGTCATCTCATCCACCCTCGTCGAACTTGCGCTCGAACAGGTCCACCACCGCATCCAGCGCGGTCTGCTCATCCGGCCCGTCGGTGCGCACGGTCAGCGCGGTGCCGATGCCGGCGGCCAGCATCATCACGCCCATGATGCTCTGGGCATTCACCTCGCGCCCCTTGCTCACCAGCCACACGGTGGACTTGAAGCCCTGCACCAGCTGCACCAGCTTGGCCGAGGCGCGCGCGTGCAGGCCGAGCCGGTTGGATACCACGATCTCTTTTTCAAGCATGGTCGATGAAGATTCCTCCGCGGCCCCCGCTGGCGGCTATTTCCACCAGTTCGTCCAGCGGCTTATCCGCATAGTTGAGTACGCGCAGAAGCATCGGCAGGTTGAGCCCCGACACGCAGCGCAGACGGACCCCGAGCGAGGCCAGCGACAATCCGATATTGCACGGCGTGGCGCCGTACAGGTCGGCCAGTACCAGCACGCCGTCGCCGTGGTCGAGCTCGCGGGCGTGACGCGCGGTGAGCGTGCGCATCACTTCCGGATCGGCCTGCGGTGGCACCTCCACCGCGTCCACGCGCAGCGGCAGCTTGGGCATCACGTGATGCGCCGCGGAAATCAGCGCCCGGCCGACGGATTCATGGGTCATCAGGAGCACGCCGACGCTCATCGGCTCATTCCAGTTCACGATGGAAGGTAAGCACGCCGCCGCGTCGCGCGCGGAAGTGCGCGGCAAGCTGCTCCACCAGGTACACCGAGCGGTGCCGCCCGCCGGTGCAGCCGATCGAGATGGTGACGTAGCTGCGGTCGTCCGCCTCGAAGCGCGGCAGCCAGGCTTCCAGCCAGCGCACGGTGTCGGCGAAGTACTCGCCGACCAGCGGATCGGCATCGAGGAAATCGCGCACGGGCGCATCCTTGCCCGACAGTGGTCGCAACTGCGGCTGCCAGTGCGGGTTGGGCAGGCAGCGCGCATCGAACACGAAGTCCGCATCCAGCGGCAGCCCGCGCTTGAACGCGAACGACTGGAACATCACGGTGAGGCCTTCGGTGGCGCGCGCGTAGTCGGTGGCCACCAGGCGTCGCAGCTGGTGCACGTTGAGTGCGCTCGAGTCGATCACCTTCTCGGCGATGCCCATCAGCGGGCGCAGCAGTCGCCGCTCGGCCGCGATGGCGTCGGCCAGCGACACGTTGCGCATGGCCAGCGGGTGGCGCCGGCGGGTTTCCGAGTAGCGCTTGATCAGCACCTCGTCGCGGCAGTCGAGGAAGATCAGGTGCACCTGCACGCCGGCGGCGGCCAGTTCGGAAAGCACGCTGGGCATGATCTCGATGTCGTGCTCGCGGTTGCGTGCGTCCACGCCCACCGCGATACGCGTCATGCGCTGGCCGCCACGATCTTCCAGCACGGCGTTCACCAGGCGCGGCAGCAGGCTCGCCGGCAGGTTGTCCACGCAGTAGAACTCGAGGTCTTCCAGCGCACGCAGGGCCACCGTCTTGCCGCCACCGGACATGCCGGTGAGCACCACCAGGTGCACGGCGTTGGGTCCGGCCTGGGCGATCACTGCCGAGTCGTTAGGGTCCACACATCACCATGGGGGCAGGCGGCGCATCTGGTGCGCCTGTCGATCGATGAAAGTCTGCGCCGGGTCGAAGCCCTTGCTCTTGAGCGCATGGTTGCGCACGGCCGCCTCGACCAGCACTCCGAGGTTGCGGCCTGGTGCCACCGGAATGGTGATCATCGGCACCTGCACCTCGAAGATCTCGCGATGGCCGATGTCGCCGGTGAGGCGGGTCAGCGCATCGGTGTCCTCGCCGTCGCGCAGCGGCTTCAAGTGGATCACCAGGCGCAGGTACTTCGACGCCTTCACCGCCGTGTGGCCGAACATCTCGCGCACGTTGAGCACGCCCAGGCCGCGCACTTCCAGCAGGTCCTGCAGCAGTTCGGGGCAGGTGCCGTCGATGACGTCGGGCGCGATCAGGGTGAATTCGGTGGCATCGTCGGCGACCAGCCGATGGCCGCGGCTGATCAGTTCAAGCGCCAGCTCGCTCTTGCCCGAGCCGGACTCGCCGGTGATCAGCACGCCGATCGAGAACACCTCCAGGAACACGCCATGCAGGGTGATGCGCGGCGCCAGCATGCGCGCCAGGTGGTACTGCATCCAGGTCAGCAGCTCGTGGCCGCGCTTGGCGCTGATCCACAGCGGCGTGTTGGTTTCCTCGGCCACTTCGCGCAGGTCCGAGGGCACCGCCTGGTCCTTGGTGACGATCAGCGCCACCGGCTGGTAGGCGGCGATCTTGTTGATCGCTTCCCAGCGCTGGCGCGAGTCGAGCTCGTCGAGGTACTTCAGCTCCTCGGTGCCGATGATCTGGATCTTGTTCGGGTAGATGACGTTGAGATAGCCGACCAGCGAGGGGCGGCGCGTCTGCGTCACGCCGCGTTCCAGCACGCGGCTCTCGCCGCGCATGCCGGCGGCCCAGCGCAGCGCCATGCGCTCATGCACGCCATCGAAGAGTTGTCGGGCAGTGAGCCGGTCCACGTCATCGGGTCCTTTTGCCGGGATGGCGGCCGGTGCGGCCGCCATGGGGCATGAACCTATTGTGCCAGCTTGGGCCGGGACGGCGCAGTGTGCGCCGGCCGGAAAAGCAACGGCCCGCCAGGGGCGGGCCGTTCGAGTGGAAGAGGTGTGACTCAGCCGTACAGGCGATCGTCGCGGCGCGCCTCGGCCTTGTGCTTGTCGCACACTTTCTCGCGGTGCTTGCGCAGCTGGGTCACCAGCTTGTCGAACATCATGTCGATGGAGACGTACATGTCCGGCTCGAAGGCCTCGGCGTGGAGCAGGGCGCCGGAGGAGGTATGCAGCGTTCCTTCCGCCTTCTGCTGCAGCTTGTCCAGCGAGAGCACGACGGCCAGGCTGGTCAATCGGTCATCGAGGCGGGTTAAGCGGTCCAGCTGTCCGGTCACGTGCTCGCGCATGGAATCGGTGATATCGACGTGCTGACCGCTGAGTTGGAATTGCATGTTGCGCCTCCTCTGGTACTGCCGCGATCGCGGCGTGGTTCGATGCGTCGGCCGGGCCGCATGCCCGGTGCGCATCCACAGTCATTTCGTGGTGTCCAGCACTGACGCCTTCAAGCCGCCAAGGTTCCGCGCGCAGCACGAACCGTTCAGCCGGCGCGCTGGCGTTCGCTGGAGCTGGGTATGCGCATGGCCTCCCGGTATTTGGCAACGGTGCGGCGCGCCACCTGGATGCCCTTGCGGTGCAGTTCCTCGGCGAGCGCCTGATCGGACAACGGTTTGCGCGGGTCCTCCGCATCGACAAGCTTGCGCAGCATGGCCTGGATCGCCGTGGACGAGGCGCTGCCGCCGTCCTCGGTGGACACGCCACTGGAAAAGAAGTGCTTGAGCTCGAATGTACCGCGTGGCGTGTGGATGTATTTGCGCGTCGTCACACGGGAGATGGTCGATTCATGCATGCCCACTTCCTCGGCGACCTCGCGCAGCACCAGCGGGTGCATCGCTTCGGGGCCGTAGTCGAGGAACGGGCTCTGCCGGCGCACGATCGCCTCGGCCACCTTGAGCAGGGTCTCGGCCCGCGATTCCAGGCTCTTGATCAACCACCGTGCCTCCTGCAGCTGTCCGCGCATCCAGCTCGCGTCCTCGCCGCGGGCCTTGGCGATCAGGTTGCAATAGTGCTGGTTAAGACCGAGTCGCGGCTGGCAATCGGCGTTCAGGCTGACCTTCCAGCGGTTGCCGTCCTTGTAGGCGTAGACGTCGGGCGCCACGTACTCCACCGGGGTGGCGTCCATGGCAGCGCCGGGGCGCGGGTCGAGGCTGCGGATCAGGGCGGCGGCCGCGACCACGTCGTTTTCGTCCGCGCGCAGCTTGCGGGCGAGCTTGCCAACATCGTTGCGGGCCAACAGGTCCAGCTCGCCATCGACGATGCGCAGGGCCAGCTCGCGCTGCGGCGTGGCGGCCGGATCGAACTGCTCCAGCTGCACGCGCAGGCAGTCGCGCAGGTCGCGGCTGGCCACGCCCACCGGATCGAAGGTGGTCTGCACGCGGCGGCGTACCGCTTCGAGTTCTTCCGCGCTGACCTGCAGCGTGGCCGGCAGGGCCGTCAGCAGGGCTTCGGCATTTTCGGTGAGGTAGCCGTCCGGGTTGAGCGCGTCGATGATCACGGCGGCAATCGCGCGCTGGCGCGGGTCGAAGCCGGACAGGTTCAGCTGCCACAGCAGGTGTTCGGCCAGCGTCTCGACGGCCGCGTTCTGGGGTTCGAAATCCTCGTCGCTGCGCGAGCCGCTGCCGCTGCCGGCGCTGTTGCCCATGGAGAAATCCATCGGCTGCTCGCCCGCGCCGTCACCGTCGGCCCATTCGGGCGCATCGCCGCTTTCGTGGTCGTCGCTGGTGGTGCTGGTCGAGCTGCTGGTGGAGCTGGCGCCGGCCTCGGACAGGTAGCTGCCTTCGGCTTCCTCGCCTTCGTCGGCGGTGTCCGATTCCTCGGTGAATTCCAGCAGCGGATTGCCCTCGGCGATCTGGCGCAATTCGGCCTCGAGCTCCAGCTGCGAGAGTTGCAGCAAACGGATCGCCTGCTGCAACTGGGGCGTCAGGGTCAGCTGCTGATGGAGGCGGAACTGGAGTCCGGGTTTCATACCGACCGGGGAAGGTGGATCGCAGTGCCATCCTAACCCCACCCCGCGGAGGCGAACAGCCTTGCGCGCGGGGAAGGGCGCCCCGATAAACGGCAAATTGCCGCGTGCCGCCGGGCGGCTACGGCGGGCTCAGAGGCGGAACTCGCGCCCCAGGTAGACGTCACGCACCTTTTCGTCGGCCAGGATGTGCGCCGGCGTGCCGCGCGACATCACTTCACCGTCGTTGAGGATGTAGGCGCGGTCGCAGATGCCCAGCGTTTCGCGCACGTTGTGGTCGGTGATCAACACCCCGATGCCGCGTTCCTTGAGGTGGCGCACGATGCGCTGGATCTCGCCGACCGAGATCGGATCGACGCCGGCGAAGGGTTCGTCCAGCAGCATGTAGCGCGGCTGGGCGGCCAGGGCGCGGGCGATCTCCACCCGGCGCCGCTCGCCGCCGGACAGGCTGATGCCCTTCTGGTCGGCGATGTGGGTGATCTTGAGTTCCTCCAGCAGGTTTTCCTGCTCGGCCGCGCGCTCCTTCGCGCCCAGCCCTTCGCGCAGTTCGAGCACCGCCATGATGTTGTCGGCCACGCTGAGGCGGCGGAACACCGACGGCTCCTGCGGCAGGTAGCCGATGCCCAGCTTGGCGCGCGAATGCATCGGCAAGCCGGTGATGTCCTGGCGATCGAGCTTGATCGAGCCGGCGTCAGCCTCGATCAGGCCCACCACCATGTAAAAGCAGGTGGTCTTGCCGGCGCCGTTGGGCCCGAGCAGGCCCACCACCTCGCCCTGGCGGATCGAGAACCCGAAGTCACGCACCACCTGGCGCGAGCGGAAACGCTTCTGGAGGCCTTCGGCAGAGAGCATCGATCAGGGCTTTCCGGTGCTGGTGGCCGGGGCAGGGGCGTCGGACTGCGCCGGAGCTGCAGCCTTTTTCTTCGGCTGGAACACCATGTGCACGGTGCCGGTGCCGCCGCTTTCGCCGGTCATCTGGCTGGTCGCGGTGTCATAGGTGAGCTTGTCGCCGTGTGCTTCGCCGCGGCCGTGCTGCGTCACCGAGGCATTGCCGGTGAGCACGGCGATGCCCTTGATGTTGTCGTAGTCGATCGTGGCGGCGTCGCCCAGCATCTGGTTGCCGCTGTCGTCGAGCTGTTCGATGTGCGCGGGGCTACCGGTCAGCACCACGCGGCTGATCTGGCTTTCGGCGTCGAAGTAGACCTTGGCCAGCGCGCCGGTGGCCTTCAGCGTGCCCTGCTGGATCATCACGCTGCCCTTGAGCGTGCTGACCGTGTTGGGCTTCTGGAAGCCGTCGAAATACTTCGCGTCGACCTTCATCGGCTGGTCGCGGTCGCCCTGCTTGGCGAGGACCGGAGGCAGGGCAAGCAGGCCGCAAGCGGCCAGCAGCCACCGGGCGCTAGCGCTTGCGCGGCGGGAACGTGGCATGGACGTCATCGAGCAGCTCCAGATGTTTGTCGGTGAGGTTGGCGCGCATGCCAACCCCGCTCATTGTAAGGGCGCCTTGCACCATCCGCGCCGCGGCGGCGGTTTCCATCCGGTTGTCCTTCGGCCAGATGGTCATGTCGGCGGTGTCGAGCTGGGCGGCGGCGGTGTCGTCGAAGGCCTCGCGGTGCATGTGCACCGGGCCGAGCAGCTTGAGCAGGTCGCCCCCCTGGTTCACCCAGCCGTACAGCGATTCGCCGCGCCAGTCCGGCACGCCGGCCTCGTTGGAGGGCAGGTCGAACGCGGGCGAATTGATGTAGAGCGATTCGTCGCCCTCGCGTCGCTCCAGGTGCGGCGCGGCCACGTTGAAGGCCGGCAGACCCTCGCGGTCATAACTGGAAAGCCGGAAGTTGGTGAGCGTGTAGCCCGAGCGCGGGGGGCCGACGAAATCGTGCTGGCCCGGTTCCGGCATCGTCCACCAGCGCACCAGCTGGGTGATCCCGGCCAGCAGGCCGATCACCACGATCGCGGCGGGCAGCCGCCGTTCGCGCAGCCAGGCGATCAGTCTCATTGCCAGCGGGCCCGCTCGGCATCGGCCTTGCCCTGGGCAAGCAGCAGCAGGTCGCAGACCTCGCGCGCGGCCCCTTCACCACCGGCGCGGGTGGTTTGCCAATGCGCCCGCTCGGCCACCCACGGATGGGCGTTGGCCGGGGCGATGGCCAGCCCGGCGATGCCCATCGGGGCGAGGTCGGTCAGGTCGTCGCCGATGAAGGCGGCCTGATCGGCGGTGAGGTTCAGGGCATCGAGCAGATCGCGCAGGCAGGCGCGCTTGTCGCCCTGGCCCTGGTAGACGTGGGTGATGCCCAGCTCCTCGGCGCGCAGCGACACGGTGTGGCTGATCCGCGCGGTGATGATCGCCACGTGGATGCCGTAGGACTGCAGGCGCTTCAGGCCCAGGCCGTCCTGGACGTGGAACACCTTTGTCTCGCGGCCGTCCTCGCCGTAGTGCAGGCGACCGTCGGTGAGGGTGCCGTCCACGTCGAACGCGGCCAGGCGGATGGGCGCCGCACGGGCGAGCAGGTCGGCGGGGAGGTTGGCGAGGTACGCGGTCACGGCAATCGTATCGGTAGCGGAAGGGAAGGCGCGCAGCGGCGTGTGCGCCGCCAGTCGGCGTCAGACGACGCGGGCGCGCAGCAGGTCGTGGATGTTGAGCGCGCCCACCACGTGCCGCTCGTGGTCGACCACGATCAGCGCATGGATCTGATGTTTCTCCATCAGTTGCGCGGCCTCCACGGCGAGCTTGTCGGCGGTGATGGTCTTGGGCGCGCGGCTCATGAGGCTGGCGACCGAGGCGCCGCGCAGATCCACCCCGTCGTCGTCCAGCGCACGGCGCAGGTCGCCGTCGGTGAACACGCCGAGCAGGCGGTCATGCTCGTCGACCACTGCGGTCATGCCCAGGTGCTTGCGGGTCATTTCCATCAGCGCCTGGGTCAGGGTGGCCTCGGGGCCGACGCGCGGTACCTCGTCGCCGCCGTGCATCACGTCGCTGATGTGCAGCAGCAGGCGCCGGCCGAGGCTGCCGGCCGGATGCGAGCGGGCGAAATCGTCGGCGGTGAAGCCGCGTGCTTCGAGCAACGCGATGGCCAACGCGTCGCCGATCACCAGCGCTGCCGTGGTGCTGGCGGTGGGTGCCAGGCCCAGCGGGCAGGCCTCGCTGGAGACGCTGGCGTCCAGGTGCACGTCGGCCTGGCCGGCCAGCGAGGAGCGAGGGTTGCCGGTGATCGCGATCAGCGGGATGCCCTGGCGCTTGATCACTGGCAGGATGAACAGCAGCTCGTCGGTTTCGCCGGAATTGGACAGCGCCAGCACCACATCCTGAGGCAGGATCATGCCGAGGTCGCCGTGGCTGGCTTCGCCTGGATGTACGAAGAACGCCGGGGTGCCGGTGGAAGCGAGGGTGGCGGCGATCTTGCGCCCGATGTGCCCGGACTTGCCCATGCCGCTGACCACCAGTCGGCCCCGGCAGCCCAGGATCAGCCGGCAGGCCTGCACGAAGTCGCCATTGACGCGCGGCTCCAGGGCCCGGATGGCGGCGGCTTCGGTCGCGATGACCGTGCGCGCACTGCGGGCAATGGCGTCGGGATCGACGGAGATCTCGGCAGAAGCGGCGATGCGTGCGTTCATGGGTCCTTCGGCGGCGGCGCCAGGATGCGGAGTCGGGAGGAAGTCCACGGAATAGCTTTGCAGCCGCAGGCTGAATGACGTCCCGTCATTTCTGAGCCAGCGACTTTCCATTACCATGGCCGTCTTGCAGTTTACCTTCATATGACAGCGCGTTGGACGCCGCCCGCCGGGCGACTCCGTACCGGCGACGCCTTCCTGACAGTGGATTTCCGATGGACGCAGAGCGCATCCAGGCTTTGATCGAGAGCGGCTTGCCCGGTGCGAGGGCCGACGTGAGCGGTGCCGACGGCGTGCATTTCGAGGCGGTCGTGATCGCCGAACAGTTCGCCGGCAAGCTGCCGCTGGCTCGCCACCGGCTGGTCTACGCCACCCTCGGCGACCTGATGGGCGGCGCCATCCACGCGCTGGCGCTGAAGACCCTTACACCCGCGGAAGCCGCCGCGCGCGCCTGATCGCGCGCCGCCTGCCGCCCGCCCGAACTCTCCGAAGGACCCCCATGGCCAAGATCCTCATCAGCGGCGGGCAGCCGCTCCAGGGCGAGGTCGGCATTTCCGGCGCCAAGAACGCCGTGCTGCCGATCCTCGCCTCCTGCCTGCTGGCTGAAGAGCCGGTCACCATTTCCAACGTGCCGCACCTGCACGACGTCACCACCACCATGGAATTGCTCGGCCAGATGGGCGTGCAGCTGGTGCTGGACGACCGCATGAAGATCCACGTCGATCCGCGCCCGGCCGACCGCTACTTCGCTCCGTACGACCTGGTGAAGACGATGCGCGCGTCGATCCTGGTGCTGGGCCCGCTGGTGGCCCGCTTCGGCCAGGCCGAGGTGTCGCTGCCGGGCGGCTGCCAGATCGGCTCGCGCCCGGTGGACCAGCACATCCGCGGCCTGCAGGCGCTGGGCGCCGACATCGTGGTGGAGAACGGCTACATCAAGGCGCGCGCCAAGCGCCTGAAGGGCGCACGCATCTCGATGGACATGGTGACCGTCACCGGCACCGAGAACATCATGATGGCGGCGGCGCTGGCTCACGGCACCACCATCATCGAGAACGCCGCGCAGGAGCCGGAGGTGGTCGATCTGGCGCTGTGCCTGAACGCCATGGGCGCGCAGATCGAGGGCGCTGGTACCGCCACCATGGTGATCCACGGCGTCGAGCGCCTGCACGGCGCCGAGTACGAGGTGCTGCCCGACCGCATCGAAACCGGCACCTTCCTGGTCGGTGCGGCGATGACCGGTGGCAAGGTGCGTGCCCGCGGCGCGCGCTCGGACACGATGGAGGCGGTGCTGTCCAAGCTCGACGAGGCCGGGGCGCACATCTGCATCGGCGACGACTGGATCGAGCTGGACATGCAGGGGCGTCGGCCGAAGGCGGTTAACATCATCACCGCGCCGTACCCGGCGTTCCCCACCGACATGCAGGCCCAGTTCACCGCGCTCAACTGCGTGGCCGAGGGCGTGGGCGTGATCACCGAGACGGTGTTCGAGAACCGCTTCATGCACGCGCACGAGTTGCAGCGCCTGGGGGCGGATATCCGCCTGGAAGGCAACGCGGCGATCATCCAGGGCGTGCCCAAGATGAGCGGCGCGCCGATCATGGCCACCGACCTGCGTGCGTCGGCCTGCCTGGTGCTGGCCGGCCTGGTGGCCGAGGGCGACACCACCGTCGATCGCGTGTATCACATCGACCGCGGTTACGAGAACATCGAGGAAAAGCTCGGCGTGCTGGGCGCCAAGATCCGCCGCCTGCCGAACTGATCAGCTGCAAATAAAAAAAGCCGGAGCGTGCAGCGCCCCGGCTTTTTTTGTGCCCGCAATCGACCTTTACGGGGAGTGGAACTTCACCAGCAGCAGGGTGAGGTTGCCACCTTCGGACTGCGCCATCTTCACCGGCAACGGAAATTTCGCCGGCACGTACCAGGCGTCGAACGGCTTGTCGGTGTCGGTGCGGCTCACCCGCTGCGCCTTGAACTCGCCCGCCGGCACCGAGACCGGTTCGGTGGCCTGCACGGCGTACTGCTGCTGTTCCACGCGCTGCTTCACGCCCACCGGCAGCACCACGCTCTTGCGGCCGTCGCGCAGCGCCAAGCCCAACGCCAGCGGCAGGGTGTTGCGATCGACCATCCCCGGCGCGCTGGCATAGTGGGTCGGGCCCTTGCCGTCGTCCACGGTGACCTGACCGGCCGACCAGTCCACCTGCAGGTGGCGATGCTTCTGTTTGATCGCCGCGTCCATGGCGTAGTCGTAGGTCAGCGTTTCGGGCGCGTCGTCGTGCCAGCGGAAGCGCGTGGTCTCATCGGAGCTTGCGCCCAGCAGGGCGGCCAGCCCCGCGGTGCCACGGGTCTGATTGCGGTAGGCGTAGCCGCCGTCGGTGGCGCTCAGGGTAATAGTCGCCTCGCCGATCGTCTGGCCGTCACGCTGCACCTGGTAGGTGGCGGTGAACGGCGCCGGTGCGCTGGCGGCGTCGGCGGCCGAGAGCAGGCCGAAGAAGAGTGCGCCGGCAAGCAGCGCGCGCGCGGGGCGGTTGAAGCGGATACGGATGGGGGTGGTCATGCCGGCCGAGTCTACCGGCTGTGCCTGAACCGGCCGTTTCGGCGCGGGCCGAGCTTGCGTTCAGCGATCCAGCGCACCGTCGCGCCACTGCAGTGGAGTAGCCAGCGGCCTGCCATCCAGCAGCACCTGGCCGTCGCGCAGTGCCAGTCGACCCTGCGCGATGTACGACACCACTGCAGGCAGCAGCCGGTGCTCGTAACCCAGCAGGCGGGCCGCCAGCGTCTGCTCGTCGTCCTGCGGGGTGATGGCCAGGCGGGCCTGCGCAATCACCGGGCCGCCGTCGAGTTCGGCGGTCACGTAGTGCACGCTGGCGCCGTGTTCGAGGTCGCCGGCGGCCAGCGCGCGGCGATGCGTGTGCAGACCGCGGTACTTGGGCAGCAGCGAGGGATGAATGTTGATCATCCGGCCCACCCACGGCGCCAGCGCGGCGCCGTCGATGATCCGCATGAAGCCGGCCAGCACCAGCAGTTCGGCGCCTGATTCCTGGATCCGCTCGAACAGGGTGTGGTCGAACGAGACGCGGTCGGGAAAACGGCGCGGGTCCAACACGGCGGTGGGGATGCCGGCCTCACGCGCCAGCGTCAGCGCGCCGGCGTCGGCCTTGTCGCTGCCCACCAGCACGAATTCCGCCGGTAGCTCACCGCGGCTGCGGGCCTGCAGCAGGGCGGCGAGATTGCTGCCGCGGCCGGAGGCGAGCACGGCAACGCGCAACGGAGCAGTCGTCATCTTTAGGAATCTGTGCAGGAGGCGAGGGCGTCAGCCGATGTGCACGCGCTCGTCGCCGTGCGCGGCCACCACTTCGCCGATCACCCGGGTCGACAGCCCGTGCTGTTCCAGCAGCGCCGCGGCGGCACTGACCGCCGAGGGCGGCAGGATCACGGTGAAGCCGATACCGCAGTTGAAGGTGCGCCACATTTCCTCGCGCGCCACGTTGCCCTCGCGCATCAGCCAGTCGAACACCGGCGGCAGCACGATCGATGAGGCCTCGAGCGCCAGTCCCAGGCCGTCCGGCACCACGCGGATGATGTTTTCCTTCAGGCCGCCGCCGGTGATGTGCGCCATGCCGTGGATCTGCTCGGCGTGCTCGCGCAGCAGGGCCAGCATGGGTTTGACGTAGATCGTGGTGGGTGCCATCAGGGCGTCGGCCAGCTTGACGCCGTCCAGATCCAGGTCGAGCGGATTGCCCGCGCGCTGGAGGATCCGGCGGATCAGCGAATAACCGTTGGAGTGCGGGCCGGAGGCCGCCACGCCGAGCACCAGATCGCCGGCCACGATGGCCTCGCCGCTCATCAGGTCGGCCTTTTCCACGGCGCCCACGGTGAAGCCGGCCAGGTCGTACTCGCCTGGCGGGTACATGTCGGGCATCTCGGCGGTCTCACCGCCGATCAGCGCGCAGCCGGCCAGCTCGCAGCCCTTGGCGATGCCGCCGACTACCGCGACCGTGGTCTCCACGTCCAGCTTGCCGGTGGCGAAGTAGTCGAGGAAGAACAGCGGTTCGGCGCCCTGCACCAGCACGTCGTTGACGCACATGCCGACCAGGTCGATGCCGATGGTGTCGTGGCGACCCAGCGTCTGCGCCAGCTTGAGCTTGGTACCAACGCCGTCGGTGCCCGAGACCAGCACCGGTTCCTTGTAGCGCGTACCCAGGTTGAACAGGCCGCCGAAGCCGCCCAGCCCGCCCATCACTTCCGGCCGGAAGGTGCGCTTGACCAGCGGCTTGATGCGTTCGACCACGGCGTTGCCGGCATCGATATCCACGCCGGCGGCGCGGTAGGTGAGGGCGTCGGACATGGCAGGAACCCGCGTCGATAAACGCCTAATGATAGACGCTGGGGGCCGGATTGGGCAGACTTCCGGGACGCTTTCAAGGATGTCGTCCCCCGCCCATGCGCCTGTTTCGCCTGCTGTCGATCCTGTTCGTGTTCAGCCTGGCCGGGCTGCCGTCCCTCCACGCACAGGGCGCGCCGACGCCCGATTCGCCCTACACGGTGACCTTGCCGGTCACCGACACCGGCGAGGCGCAGCGTGATGCCACCTTCGCCAATGCGCTAAGCCAGGTGCTGGCGCGCGTCGCCGGCGGCCAGGATCTGCGCGGCAAGCCCGGTTACGACGACGCGATCAAGGGCGCCACCGGGCTGGTGAGTAACTACCAGTACCAGCGCGCTGGCGACGGTATCGCCCTGCAGGTCACGTTCGATCGCGGCGCCGTGAACCATCTGATCGGTCAGCTTGGCGCGCCCACCGCCGGGGTGAAGCCGCCCGTGCTGCTGCTGGTGCAGGGCACCGATGGCAGCCTGCTCGGCGGCGACTCGCTGGATGCGCTGGCCAAATCCACGGCGGTGCAGGGCTACGGCGTGGTCTATCCCGATCCCACTCAGCCGCCCTCGCTCGACCGGGTGGCAACGGTGGACCCGGCGGCGATGGCCGACCTCACCGCGCGCTACAAGACCGGCCTGGTGCTGATCGGCCGCCTGCATCCGGGCAGCGTCGACTGGACCCTGGTCTCCGGCGGCGTCGCGCAGAACTGGAACGACAGTGGCGCCACCGAGGACGCGATGTTCGCGGCCGCCGGCGGGGCCATGGCCGCGCGCGTGGGCAAGCAGCTCAACGTGATCGGCGCCGGCAGCAGCCAGGGCACGCTGTGGGTCGAGGGCGTGCGCTCGGCCATGGACTACGCCCAGTTGCTCAACGTGCTGCGCAACGACCCGGCGGTGCGCAAGGTGGGCACGGTCGGCGCGAAGGACGACGGCGTGCTGCTGCAGGTCACCTCGGCGCTGCCGTTGAACGCACTGGCCTCGAACCTGGCCGCTGGTGGCCGCCTGCTGCAGGCACCGACGGCCCATCCCGGGGCGGACGCCAGCCTGCGCTGGCTGCACTGAATGCGTCCGCTGCCGCTGGCTGAACGCGCAACCGGAGCGCCGCGATGAACGCCCAGGATTCCCGCCGCTGGCAGTTGCTGGCCATTGTGGTGGTCATCGGCTACCTCACCTACCTGCTGGCCCCGGTGCTGATGCCGTTCGCGCTGGCCGGCATGCTCGCCTACCTGGGCGATCCACTGGCCGACCGACTGGAGAAGCTCGGTCTCGGTCGCACGCTGGCGGTCACGATCGTCTTCGTGGTGATCCTGTTGCTCACCGTGGGCGCGCTGCTGCTGCTGATTCCGCTGATCTCGCGCCAGGTCGACAACCTCATCCAGAACCTGCCCAGCTACGGTGCGTGGATCCGCGATACCGCGGTGCCCTGGGTGCAGGCCAAGCTGCGGCTGGACCCGCACACCTTCGACACCGGCCGCGTCATGGATGCGGTGAAGGAGCACATCGGCTCCATCGGCAGCGTCATCGGCAAGCTGTCGCGCTCGGGCGTGGGCGTGCTGATGTGGATGACCAATCTGGTGCTGATTCCGGTGGTCGCCTTCTACCTGCTGCGCGACTGGGACCGCCTGGTGGCCTGGATCGACGCCATGCTGCCGCGCTCGATCGAGCCGACCGTGGCGCATCTGGCGCGCGAGTCGGACAAGGTGCTCGGCGCCTTCGTGCGCGGCCAGCTGCTGGTGATGCTGGCGCTGGGGATCTTCTACGGCGCCGGTCTCGCCCTCGTCGGGCTATCGGTGGGGCCGCTGATCGGCATGATCGCCGGCCTGCTCAGCTTCGTTCCCTATCTGGGTTTCATCATCGGCTTCGGCGCCGCGGTGATTGCGGTGCTGGTGCAGTACGGCGACTGGACCCACCTGCTGCTGGTGTGTGGCGTGTTCGTCATCGGCCAGCTGCTGGAAGGCTACGTGCTGGTGCCCAAGCTGGTCGGCGACAAGATCGGCCTGCACCCGGTGGCGGTGATCTTCGCGGTGCTCGCCGGCGGCTACCTGTTCGGCTTCCTCGGCGTGCTGCTGGCGCTGCCGGCCGCCTCGGTGATCCTGGTGCTGCTGCGCTACCTCACCGAGCGTTACCGCATGAGCGGGCTGTACACCGATACCGGTCCGGATGACCCGGTCATCGCGGAGGTCGACGTAACGGTGTCGATCAACGAAGGCGCGGCTCCCGCCGATACGTCTGCGCCGACCGGCCGCTCCGACGGATCGCCGCCCACCGCGCCATGACTGCCCAGTTGCCGCTTGCCCTGCGTTGGCCGCGTCGCCAGCGCTTCGAGCACTTCCACGCCGGCGCGCACAACGCGGCGGCGCTGGCGGCGGTGCAGGCGCTGGCCGGCGAGCCGGGGGCGCCGTGGGTGTACCTGCATGGACCGGCCGGGAGCGGCCGCAGCCACCTGCTGCTCGCTGCGGCGCAGGCGGCCAGCGCCGCCGGTCGGCGCGTGCAGTACCTGCCGCTGGCGACCCTGGCCGACCGCGCGGCGGCGTTGCGCGGTGTCGCCGGCAGCGAGTGGCTGGCGCTGGACGACCTGGGCGCGCTGGCCGGTGAGCGGGATGCCGAACACGCGCTGTTCGACCTGTACAACCGTACCCGCGCCGACGGCGGCGCGATGCTGTTCGCAGCGGCGGCGATTCCTTCGGAGCTGGGCCTGGGCCTGCCGGACCTGCGCTCGCGCCTGGGCGCCTGCACCCAGTTCACGCTCAAGCCGCTGGACGATGCCGAGCGTCGCCAGGTGCTCAAGGCACAGGCGGCGGTGCGCGGCATCGAGCTGGACGAGCCCGTGCTCGACTGGCTGTTCGCCCGCTACGCCCGCGATCTCGGCGCATTGCTGGACCTGCTCGATCGCCTCGATCAGGCTTCGCTTGCTGCCCAGCGGCGCATCACCGTGCCGTTTCTGCGCGGTTTCCTGCGTGAGCGCGGCGATCGCTGAAGTCTTTCGGCCAGGGAGGGTTCGACCATGTGGAAGTGGCTGGTGCCGGTTCTCTGCTTCTGGGCGTTCCAGGTCGCCGCGATGGAAAACGATGCGGCCACGCATCCGTCGTTGTATGCAGGTACCTATACGGTCCGCTTCTGCCGTGGATCGTGTCCAGCGTCTACATACCGTACCGCGACCATGGTTCTGTTCGACCGGCCGCTTCGCGACGCGCAGGGACAAATACATACCAAGTGGCTTGAACGGGGCCACGTCAATGGCTGCTTGGTACTCGACCCGGTACATGGTCCGCCTGGCGGGTGGGTGTTCTATCCCGGGCTGGCACCCCGGCGATTCATCGCCTGGGCGTTAGTGGACGGCCAGGCGGCAAGCTTCGAGCTCGATCGCACGGTGGATGCCGGCTATCAGGTCGCGCTGCGGCTGACCCCATCCGGCCTGGGCGGTACCGGTATGTTCTGGAGCGCATCGCGCTCCCCGGGTACTGCGCCCTTGCCGCGACACGACGAAGTCCAGGCCCGCCGAGTCGGCGATGCCGATCCGTCGCGCTGTCCGCGCCTGGAGGCGGGCGTGGGCTAGCGTGAGCTGTTCGGAAGCGTCGTGCTAAGGCCTTGAGCGGCGTCGGGGTGGCGTTCGCGCCGATAGCGTCGGCCATCGCATTGACCACGTTGAGGTTGCCGGCGATCAGGTTGCCATTGGCGGGAAGGCCGGCGCGGCCGGCGAGATCGCAGTAGCGACCGCCGCCTCGTGCACCAGCAGCACGCCAGCGGCCATGTCCCACGGTTTAGCGTCGGCGGCTGGCGCGGCGCGGTGGGTGCGGTGGCGCCGGACAGCCCCTTGGTCGAGCGCGATCAGGTCGTCGCCGAGCGCATCGGCTAGCCCGATCCCAGCGACTGCTCGCGTCCGGCGCCGGTGCAACGTCACCGTTCCTGAAAGGGCGGCGGGCACTGTCCGGCCAGGCGCCGATCGTGGATGCTTCGACGGCCGTGAGCACCCGCCACGATCCGAAGGAGAGCCCATGTCCGATCCCTACAATTCCGCGCCGGCACCGGTCGACGCCGGCCTCACGCTGACCGAGGCCATGGTCACCACGGCGCTGGAGCTGCCGGGCTACCGCGTGGTGCGCAACCTCGGTGTGGTGCGCGGCATCACCGTGCGCTCGCGATCCATCGTGGGCAATTTCCTCGGCGGACTGCAGACCCTGTTCGGCGGCAACATCACCATCTACACCTCCCTGTGCGA
The DNA here is from genome assembly GCF_051962475.1 of Dyella sp. GTDB lineage: Bacteria > Pseudomonadota > Gammaproteobacteria > Xanthomonadales > Rhodanobacteraceae > Dyella_A. The sequence continues at coordinate 18,788 of NZ_JBQCCF010000009.1, read as the reverse complement.
GCAGGCTCGCGCGGAGACCTTCCGCCAGATGGTCATGCACGCGCGGCAGAAGCGCGCCAACGCGATCATCGCCATGCGCTACGACGCCACCGAAGTGATGGCCGGGCTTACCGAGGTGCTGTGCTACGGCACGGCGGTGGTGGTGGAGCCCGACGCGTCGCGTTGAACCCGCCCGCGTAAACGACGAAGGGCGCCACGAGGCGCCCTTCGTGCATTCACCTGGAGGAAGGATCAGGCCTTGAGCAGCGTCGGCGTGGCGTTCGCGCCGATGGCGTCGACCATCGCCTTGGCCACGTTGAGGTTGCCGGCGATCAGGTTGCCGCTGGCAGGGATGCCGTCGCGGCCGGCGAAATCGCAGTAGCGACCGCCCGCTTCGTGCACCAGCAGCACGCCGGCCGCCATGTCCCACGGCTTGAGGCCTATCTCGAAGTAGCCGTCGTAGCGGCCCGCGGCGGTGTAGGCCAGGTCCAGCGCGGCGGAGCCCGAGCGGCGGATGTCTTCGGCCTGGCCGAGGATCGCGCGGGTCATGTCCAGCTGCGGGTTCAGGTGCGCCCGCTGGCGGTAGGGGAAGCCGGTGGCGATCACGGCGCCGCCCAGGTTCTCGCGCTTGCTCACGCGCATGCGGCGGTCGTTGAGGAAGGCGCCGTCGCCCTTGCTGGCGGTGAACAGCTCGTCGCGCAGCGGATCGAACACTACGCCGTGCATCGGCACGCCCTTCTCGAGCAGGGCGATGGACACGGAGAAATGCGGGATGCCGCGCAGGTAGTTGTGCGTGCCGTCCAGCGGGTCGATCACCCACTGCAGCGGGCCCTTGCCGATGGCGCCGCTTTCCTCGCCGAGGATGGCATGGTCGGGGTAGGCGCGGCGCAGTTCCTTGATGATCTCGGCCTCGGCCAGCTTGTCGACTTCGGAGACGAAGTCCATCTGCTGCTTCTCGACGATGTTCAGGCCGTCGATGCGGTTCATGTAGCGCAGGATGATGTTTCCTGCAGCGCGCGCGGCGCGCGCCGCGATGGTGACGGCGGGTCTTGGCATGGCTTGGGCTTTTTAAAAAGAACGGGTTAGCGGCCGCGAATTCTAGCAGAGGCGCGGCCACGCGGCAGGCGCGGCGCGGGCTCGGGGCCGGCTGGACTATCCTAGGCGGCTATTTCCGCTCCCCAAGACCCGCGCCATGTCCGCTCTCGATCTCGCTCCGCTGTTCCGTTTCGTACTGGTGCGCACCTCGCATCCGGGCAACATCGGCAGCGCCGCGCGGGCGATCCGCACCATGGGCTTCACCCGGCTGAGCCTGGTGGCGCCGCACCGCTTTCCCGACGCCGAGGCCTCGGCGCTGGCCGCCGGCGCCGACGACGTGCTGGAAGCTGCGCCGGTGCACGACGACCTGGTCGGCGCGCTGGCCGGCAGCACCTTCGCGCTCGGGCTTTCCGCCCGCCGGCGCGGCGTGAACCTGCCCGAGCTCAGTCCGCGCGAAGGCGTGGCGCAGGCGCTGGCCGCCGCCGCCCGCGGAGAGCAGGTGGCGTGGGTGTTCGGCAACGAGCGCACCGGCCTGGAGAACGAGGAGCTGGCGCGCTGCCACGCGATGGTGCGCATCCCCAGCGTGGAGGATTTCAGCTCGCTCAATCTCTCCCAGGCGGTGCAGGTGATGGCCTACGAGCTGCGCCTGGCGCTGCTCGGTGACGAGGCGCCCGAGGCGCCGCCGCTGCACGAGGAGCCGCCGGCCGATGCGGAGAAGATGGAGCGCTTCTACGAGCACCTGGCGCAGATGCTGGACGACATCGACTTCCACAAGGGCCGCACGCCGACCACGATCATGCTCAGGCTGCGCAAGCTGTTCCAGCGCGCGCAGATGAGCGAGCGCGAGCTGCGCGTACTGCACGGCATCTTCGCCGACGCCCAGCGCATGGCCCAGTTGGCCGGCGAGCGCGGCAAGTCCTGAGCTGCTGACTGCCGAGGTCGAGCGCGCGGACTCAGCCGCCGCGCGTAACCTCGTCGTCGGCGTTGTCGGCCACGACCGTGCGCGTCACCAGCAGTTTGTCGATGCGCGCGCCGTCCAGGTCCACCACTTCGAAGCGCACCCCGCGCCAGGCGAACACTTCGCCCACCTGGGGAATGTGGCCCAGGGCGGTCATCACCATGCCGGCCACGGTGCGGAAATCGTGCTCGTCCTCACCCGGCAGCTCGCCCACGCGCAGCAGTTCGCGCAGGTCGTCGGTGGACAGCGTGCCGTCGACCAGCCAGCTGCCATCCTCGCGCTTGACGATCGGCGAGTGCTCCTCGCCGGCGCTGCCGTGGCCGAGTTGCGCCACGCCGACCACCGCCGAGAGGAGGTCGTTGATGGTGACCACGCCCTCGATGTCGCCGTATTCGTCCACCACCAGCGCCATCGGCGTCTCGGCGTCGCGGAATTCCTCCAGCAGGTCCAGCGCGCGCCCGGTGGCCGGCACGTACAGAGGTTTGGACAGGTGCCGGAACAGGTCGGGCACGCCCTGGCCGAGATCGCCCAGCAGGCTCTTCACCTCCACCACGCCCACGATGTCGCTCTCGTCGGCGCGGTACACCGGATAGCGCGAGTACGGCGTTTCGCGCAGCACCTCCAGGTTCTCCGCCAGCGGCGCGGCGATGTCCAGCCAGGCGATGCGCATGCGCGGGGTCATCACGCTGTCCACCGAGCGGTCGCCCAGGCGCAGCACGCGGTTGACCATGTTGTGCTCGTCGGCGTCCAGCACGCCCTGCTCGGCGCTCTCGGCGACCAACAGGCGGATCTCTTCCTCGGTCACCGCGCTGTTGCCCTTGTCGGTCACCCGCAGCAGTCTGAGTACCAGCGAGCTGCACATGTTGAGCAGCCACACGAACGGCGCGCAGATCCGCGACAGCACCAGCATCGGCAGGCCGACCACCATCGAGGCGGTTTCCGGCGCGGCCAGCGCGAGCCGCTTGGGCACCAGCTCGCCGAACACGATCTGGATGAACGAGATCGCCACGAAGCCCAGCGCAAAGCCCAGCGCGTGGGCGTACGGCTCCAGCCAGGCGGCCCGGCCGCGATGTAGCGCATCGGCGATGTGGTCGCCCAGCGCATCGCCGGCCAGCGCGCCGGTGAGCAGCATCACGATGGTGATGCCCACCTGCACGGTGGACAGGAAGCGCTCGGGCGCTTCGGCCTGAGCCAGCGCCACGCGGGCGCGTCGGCTGCGGTCGGCCAGGTGCTTGAGGCGACTCTTGCGCGAGGCGACCAGCGCCATTTCCGACAGCGCGAAGAAACCGTTGCACAGCGAGAGCACGAAGACGAGCGCGATTTCGGTCAGCATCGTGCGGGCTGGAAATGGGCAGACATGGGCGCAGTGTAGGGCGAGGGCCGGCCCGGTTCACGCGCGGTCGCGCTGCTGCCGGGCGGGCGGGTCCTGTAACATATTCGTCATTTATACCGCCCCCAAGGTGCCGCGAATGTTTTCCCTGCAAGCGATGTTTGGCAAAGGCGACCGCTTCTATGGCCTGCTTGAGCAGAGCGCCGAGGCGGCTGGCGAGAGCGCCCGCGCCCTGCGCGAACTGGTCAGCCAGACCGACCACGCCCCGGTGATGGCCGCCTTCGCCTCCAGCCGCGCCCGCGAGAAGGCGCTGGCGGCGCAGATCAGCGAGGAGCTGGTGAACACCTTCGTCACCGCGCTGGATCGCGAGGACATCGAGGCGCTCAACGCGGCCCTGTACAAGATTCCCAAGACGGTGGAGAAGTTCGCCGAGCGCTACACCATCGTGGCCGAGCGGCTGGCCGGCGTGGATTTCGCCCAGCGTGCACTGGTGCTGGAGCGCTCCGCCGAGGTGGTGGTGGAGATGATCGGCGAGCTGCGCCGCGGCCTGCGCATCGATCCGGTCAAGAAGCTGCAGGATCGCCTGCAGGCGCTGGAGTCCGAAGGCGACAAGATGCTGCTCGCGCCGTATCGCACGCTGTACGTCGAGGGCAACGACGCGATGCGCGCCATGCTTGCCAAGGACCTGTTCGAGCTGATCGAGAAGGCGATCGACAAGTGCCGCGACGTGGGCAACGTCGTCTACTCCATCGTGCTGAAGAACTCCTGAGGGCGCCGCCATGCAGACGCTGAATCTCCGCGCTGCCTACGGGTGCCGCGCATGACCATGGGCATGGTGGTGCTGGTCCTGCTGATCGCCCTGGCCTTCACCTACATCAACGGTTTCCACGACACCGCCAACTCGATCGCCACCGTGGTGGCGACCAAGGTACTGACCCCCGGCCAGGCGGTGTTGATGGCCGCGGTCACCAACCTGGCCGGCGCGCTGTGGGGTACCGCCGTGGCGGTGACCATCGCCAAGGGGCTGATCGACATCCACGTGGTGGACGTCGGCCCGCAACTGCTGGTCTGTGCGCTGCTCTCGGCGATCGCCTGGAACCTGCTCACCTGGTGGCTCGGTCTGCCGTCCAGCTCCAGCCATGCGCTGGTCGGCGGCCTGGTCGGCGCAGCGGTGGCCGGAGCGGGGAACAACTTCGGCGCGGTGATCTGGGCCGCCGGCAGCTGGTGGTCGGGCAGCGGCGTGATTCCCAAGGTGATCGTGCCGATGGTGGTGTCGCCGCTGATGGGCTTCGTGCTCGGCTTCGCCCTGATGGGCGCGCTGTACGCGCTGTTCTCGTGGCTGTCCAACCGCACCGGTTTCCTCAAGCGCTTCGGCCGCACGCCGTTCGTCAACGCGCTGTTCGGCAAGGCGCAGATCGTCTCGGCCGCCGCCATGGGCGTCTCGCACGGCATGAACGACGCGCAGAAGAGCATGGGCATCATCGCGCTGGCGCTGGCCGGCGCCACCAGCGCGGGGCAGTTCGATCACCTGCCGGATTGGCTGCATTTCCTGCGCATCACCTCCGACGCCAGCCACCCGTTTGCGGTGCCGGTGTGGGTCACCGTGGTGTGCGCGCTGACCATGGCCGCAGGCACCGCGGGCGGCGGCTGGCGCATCATCAAGACGCTGGGCCACAAGATGGTCAAGCTGCACCCGATCAACGGCTTCGCGGCCGAGGGCAGCTCGGCGGCGGTGATCCTGTTCGCTTCCTCGCTGGGCATTCCGGTGTCCACCACGCATAACGTGTCCGCCTCGATCATGGGCGTGGGCGCGGCCAAGCGCTTCAACGCGATCCGCTGGACCGTGGTCGAGCGCATGGTGTGGTCGTGGATCCTCACCCTGCCGGTGACGGCGTTGCTGGCCTACGCGCTGGTGCGGCTGGCGCAGAGCTGGGGCTGATCGCCGGTCAATAAAAAAGCCGGGTCGCTGCGAGGCGGCCCGGCCTTTTTTTGCGTGGCGCGTGGATCGAGCGGATCAGAAGCTGTCGCTTTCCGCCGCGATGGCCTGCTCCAGCTGGTCGCCCAGCGTGCCCAGTTCCATGATCACGCGCTCGAGCTCGGCGGCGTCGAGCACGTCGTAGGGGCGGTTTTCGCACAGGTGCAGGTAGGGCGAGCCGTCGAGGTCGGCCACCGCGAGGAAGCCGGTACGCTGCTCCCAGTTGAAGCGCAGCGCGCGCTTCGGGTCGATCCCCGAGAGCGGCCCGATCGGGGTGGAAATGCGCAGGTAGCGGCGGTCCGATTCGTCCTCCAGCTCGGCCAGGTAGATGCCCTGCTGGCGGCCGCTGACCACCGCGAGGTCGAAGCTGATCAGGTACGGGTCGTTGTGACGCAGCGCGTGCTTGGCGCCGAGATGCGAGCGAACGGCTTCGAAGTGACGCATGGCAGGATTTCCGTGGCAGGCTTGGGGCTCGTTCTACTTTGACACGACTACATGATCACGTCGCGTGAGCCCCTGACCGAGGCGCAACAGCGCATCTACGCCGCCATCGCGGCGATTCCGCCCGGACGCGTGGCTAGCTACGGTGCCATCGCCGCGCGTGCCGGACTGCCCGGTCGCGCGCGGCTGGTCGGCCGCGTGCTGGGCGAAGTGCCGGACGACGTCGAGCTGCCGTGGTTCCGCGTGCTGCGCGCGAGCGGGCACATCGCGATGCCGCCGGGCAGCCGCGGCTTCCGCGAGCAGGCGCGCCGGCTGAAGGCCGAGGGCGTAGAGGTGGTCAACGGCCGCGTGCCGCTGTCGCGGTTCGGGCTGGATGCCGACCTGGACCGCGCCGTGTGGGGCATGCCCGGCTTCTGAGATCGACCGGCGCCGATGCCGCAGGCATGGTTGCACCGGCAGGCAAGGGCGGGGCGTTTGTTACCATTTGCCGGATGCCTTCCTCCCCGCTCCGCATCCTGCAAAGCGTTTTCGGCTACGACAGCTTCCGCGGCCCGCAGCAGGCCATCGTCGAGCAGGTGATCGAGGGCGGCGACGCGCTCGTGCTGATGCCCACCGGCGGCGGCAAGTCGCTGTGCTACCAGATTCCCGCCATCGTGCGGCAGGGCACCGGCATCGTCGTCTCGCCGCTGATCGCACTGATGCAGGACCAGGTCGACGCCCTGCACGAAGCCGGGGTGGCTGCGGCCTACCTCAACTCCAGTCTCGACAACGAGGCCCAGCGCGAGGTCGAGCGCCAGCTCATGGCCGGCGAGCTGGACCTGCTCTACGTGGCGCCCGAGCGATTGCTCACGCCGCGCCTGCTGGGCCTGCTTGAACGCACCGAGGTGGCGCTGTTCGCCATCGACGAGGCGCACTGCGTATCGCAGTGGGGCCACGATTTCCGCCCCGAATACCGCGAGCTGGCGGTGCTGCACGCGCGTTTCGCCCACGTGCCGCGCATCGCGCTCACCGCCACCGCCGACCCGCGCACGCGCGAGGAGATCGTCGAGCGCCTTGCGCTGCAGCAGGCGCGCCAGTTCGTCTCCAGCTTCGATCGCCCCAACATCGGCTACCGCGTCAGTCTCAAGCACAATCCGCGCACGCAATTGATGCAGTTCCTGGACGGTCACCGCGGCGAGCCCGGCATCGTGTATTGCCTGAGCCACAAGAAGGTCGACGAGACCGCCGCCTGGCTGGCCGAGGCCGGTTTCGAGGCGCTGCCGTACCACGCCGGTCTCGACGCCGCGGTGCGCGCGAAGAACCAGCAGCGCTTCCTGCGCGAGGACGGCGTGGTGATGGTCGCCACCGTCGCCTTCGGCATGGGCATCGATAAGCCCGACGTGCGCTTCGTCGCTCACCTGGACTTGCCGCGCTCGATGGAGGGCTACTATCAGGAGACCGGCCGCGCCGGGCGCGACGGCCTGCCCGCCGAGGCGTGGATGATCTATGGCTTGGCCGACGTGGTGACGATGAGCCAGATGATCGCCCAGTCCGAATCGGCCGACGAGCGCAAGCGCATCGAGCGGCAGAAGCTGGAGTCATTGCTGGCCTACGCCGAAGCCACCCGCTGCCGCCGCGAGCTGTTGCTAGGCGCGTTCGGCGAGGATTTCACCGGCCCCTGCGGTCATTGCGACAACTGCGTGTCGCCGCCGAAAACCTGGGACGCCACCGTGCCCGCGCAGAAGGCGCTCTCGGCGGTATACCGCAGCGGCCAGCGCTACGGCTCGGGCCACGTGATCGACATCCTGCGCGGCATCGACGGCGAGCGCGTCAACCAGCTTGGCCACGACAAGCTGCCCACCTTCGGCGTCGGCGCGGACATGGACGAGAAGGCCTGGCGCTCGGTGTTCCGTCAGCTGCTTGCTGCCGGTCTGCTGGCCACCGATCCGGAGGGTTACGGCACGCTGCGCCTCACCGCGGCCAGTCGCGACGTGCTCACCGGCGGCCAACGAGTGCTGCTGCGCGAAGATGCCCGCCCCGTGCGCAGCGCGCGGCGGCGTCGTGACAGCCAGATCGTCACCGGCGCCAGCATCGGCATCGAGGCCTACGAGCAGCCGCTGTGGGACGCCCTGCGCGCCACCCGCTCGCAGCTGGCCAAGCAGCACGGCGTGCCGCCCTACGTGGTGTTCCACGACGCCACGCTGCTGGCGATGCTGCGCGCGATGCCCGCCGACGAAACCGAACTCGCCGCGATCAGCGGTGTGGGCGAAGCCAAGCTCAAGCGCTACGGCCGCGATTTCCTCGCCGTGATCAACGCCGCCGAATAGCTACCGGCATCTCCCCCTGTAGGAGCCCGCTCGCGGGCGATGCTGTTGCTCCTGATCCACATCAAAGCCAGGAGCATCGACCGCGAGCGGGCTCTACATGCGCAGCGCTGCGCAACTCACGCCTGCAGCTGCCAGCGCACCTCGTCGGCATCGCTTGCGCGGGCATGCACCAGGGCCAGCTGCGGCAGGAAGCGCCAGCGTTCCAGCCGTGCCGGCAGGCGTGCATGCGGGTACTCGTCGCGCAGCGCGTGCAGCGCGCTCTGCTCGCATTCGAACCGGCCGAGCTCGGCACCTTCACGCAGCGCGCGCCAGCGCCGGCCGTGACGGATGATGCGGAACAGCCCGAGAGTCGAGGGGTACACATACTGCGCGAGCACGGGATCACTCCTTGGGTGGTGTGCGGGACGGGCGGCGGAATCTAAGCAGCCGTCTGTGACCATCGCGTTATCCATCGGCTACGCCTGCATGCCACCGTTCAGCTGGCCGAGGCCGTGCACCGGGCGTTCGCGTCGTCCTGCCACGCGACCTCGCCGGACAAACCCGCTAGGATTCCAGCGCCCGGGCCTCGCCCGCGCGCAACCGTCATCCAAGAGCAATCGCACCGCATCGTGGCGACCAAGGGAAAAATTACCTCGCTGGATATCGCCTACCTGGCCGGCGTCTCGCAGGCCACGGTGTCGCGCGCGTTGCGCGGCAGCCCGCTGGTGAACGAGGAGACCCGGCGGCGCATCGAGGCGGCGGTCAAGCAGCTCAACTACAAGGTCGACAAGAACGCCTCGAACCTGCGCACCCAGCATTCCGGCACGCTGGCGCTGCTGATCTTCGAAGACCCCACCGCCGACGACTCGCACATCAATCCGTTTTTTCTTTCGATGCTCGGCTCGATCACCCGCGCCTGCGCACAGCACGGCTATGACCTGCTGATCTCGTTCCAGCAGTTCTCGCGCGACTGGCACGCCGACTACGCCGACAGCAAGAAGGCCGACGGCATCATCCTGCTCGGCTACGGCGATTACCTCGCCTACCGCGACAAGCTCGCCACGCTGGTGGAGCAGGGCACGCAGTCGGTGCGCTGGGGCGCGGTGCTGCCGGACCAGCCGGATGTCTCCATCGGCTGCGACAACTTCGAAGGTGGGCGCGCCATCGCCGAGCACCTGCTCGCGCAGGGCTGCCGGCGCATCGCCTTCATCGGCGATGCTTCCAGCCACTACCCGGAATTCCAGCAGCGCTACCGTGGCTACGCCGACGTGCTCGGCGCGGCGGGCGTGGCGGTCGACCCCGCCCTGCAGGTGGACGCCGAAACCACCGAGCTGGCCGGCTACGAGGCCATGCAGGCGCTGATCGCCAGCGGCGCGCCGTTCGACGCCGTGTTCGCCGCCAGCGACCTGATCGCCTTCGGCGCCATGCGCGCGCTCGACGAGCACGGCCTGAAGGTGCCCGAAGACGTGGCGCTGGCCGGCTTCGACGACATCCCCATGGCGCGCTTCGTCAACCCCGCCCTCACCACCGTGCTGCAGGACACCCGCCAGGCCGGCGAGATGCTGGTCGACGCACTGCTGCGGATGATTCGCGGCGAAAAGGTGCAGAGCACGATCCTGCCGGTGAAGCTCACCGTGCGGCGCTCCAGCCTGCGCATTGGGGCGGGCGGCAAGTAGGGCGTTCCGCGTTCGCGTCCCTGGCGCCTGCCGCAGATGCTTCGACGCTGCTCGCTGTCGCGATCGACGCTCAGCATGAACGGATGAAGTGGCCCCGATGCTTCATGATCCGCAGACTCCCTCCCTACCGTTCGCCCTGAGCGTAGGCCCGAAGGGCAGAAGTCGAAGGGGTGCATCTCGCAGGCGCTTCGGCATGGCCAACCGAAGTGAGCGAGGCGCTCGGCGAAGGTGATCGCCGCGCTCCGCCTGCACCCTCATCCGCCTGCCGACACCTTCTCCCGAGGGGAGAAGGATTCACCACAAAGCGCCCTGTACCTTGAGCCGGAACCCCTCTCCCGCCGGGAGAGGGGTAGGGGTGAGGGTTCGCCCGGAGCGCGCGATACCAGCTCCTCACACGCCCCTAAAGCGCATCCACATCAGCCAGATACCGCTCCGCTTGCGCCAGCGTCGCCGCGCGTTCACCCGCGGCCATCTTTTCCCAGCTGCGGTACGCCATCGCCAGCCGGGGGTTGCGGCCGAACTTCTCGCGGTGCCGCGCGTGGAAGTGCCAGTACAGGCTGTTGAAGGGGCAGGCACGCTCGCCGTGACGTTTCGTGTGCGCGTAGTGGCAGCCCTTGCAGTGGTCGGACTGCCGGTTCACGTACGCGGCCGAGCCGCTGTACGGCTTGCTGCCCACGATGCCGCCGTCGGCGAACTGACTCATGCCGCGCGTGTTGGGCATCTCCACCCACTCGAACGCATCGACGTAGATGCCCAGGTACCACGCATCCACTTCGTCTGGATCACAGCCGGCGAGCAGGGCGAAGTTGCCGGTGAGCATCAGCCGCTGGATGTGGTGCGCATAGCCGAGCGCCAGCGACTGGCCGATCGCTGCGCGCAGGCACGCCATCTTGGTGTCCGCGGTCCAGTACCACGCCGGCAGCGGGCGCTTGGCCTGGAGCGCGTTGAGCCCCGCGTAGCCGGGCATGCGCGCCCAGTAGATGCCGCGCACGAATTCGCGCCAGCCCAGGATCTGCCGCACGAAGCCCTCGGTAGCGGCCAGATCCGCCTCGCCGCGCTCGAACGCTTCCACCGCCGCCTCGATCACCTCGCGCGGATGCAGCATCTTGAGGTTCAACGCGAACGACAGCCCGGCATGGAACAGCGTGCACGACTGCCCGCTGATCGCGTCCTGAAAGCGCCCAAAATGCACCAGCCGCTGCGCGATGAAATTCCTCAGCCACACCTGCGCCTCGCGCCGCGTGAGCGGCCAGCCGAAGGCCTCGGCGGAGGGCTCGCCCATGGTCTGCACACCAGCCGCGTCGATCTCTTCCCACAGCGCGCTCAGATCGTGCTTCTGCCACGGCCATGCCGGCGCGGGCGGATCGCCCGGCCACTTGGCGCGGTTTTCCGCATCGAAATTCCAGCGCCCGCCGCGCGGCACGCCATCCGGTTCCAGCAGGATCTCGTGGCGCCGGCGCAGGTCGCGATAGAAAAACTCCATCCGCGGGACCTTCTTCGCGAAACGCTTCGCCGCCTCGTCACGCTCCAGCAGGAAATGTTCGGCGCTCACCACCGCGTTCGGCAGGCTGCTTGCCGCGAATGCTTGCAGCAGCGCCTGCTCCACCCGCCACTCGTCCGCTTCCATCCGCTCCAGTCGCGTAGCGCCGAACTGCTCGATCAGCCAGGGCAGGTTGTCCGTGAAGCTGTGCCGGTTGCGGTCATCGCCGATACGCAGGTATTCCACCCGATGCCCGGCCCTGGCCAGCGCCTCACCGAAGCGGCGCATCGCGGCGAAGATGCCCAGCACCTTCTGCGCGTGGTGGCGCACGTAGTCGGTTTCGCTGCGCACTTCCATCAGCACGTAGACCACCTGGTCGTCCACGCGGCGAAACCAGCTGTGCCGCGTGTTCAACTGGTCGCCCAGGATCAGTCGCAGGCAGGCCATGGCTAGGGCTCCGGGGCTTTCTGTCGACGGCAGCGCTCGCTGCAGTAGCGCACGTCGTCCCACACGCGCCCCCACTTCTTGCGCCACGCGAACGGGCGCTGGCACACGGGGCAGGTCTTGGTCGGCAGATGCGGTTTGCGGTGCATGGGGCGACGTCAGCCCTTGGGCATCGGGTGGATCACCGCCTGGCCGCCGTCGACGCCTATCTGCTGCGCGGTGATCCAACGTGCCTGGTCGCTGAGCAGCAGGTCGATCAGCGCCGCGCTGTCCTCGCCTTCCCCCACGATGCCCATCGGGTTCATCTTGCTGTTGCGTTCGATCGCCTCCAGCGTTCCGGTAAGCCGCACCGACAGCGCCGAACGGGTCAGGCCCGGATGCACGCAGTTCACCCGGATACCTTTCTCTGCATACGTTGCCGCTGTGCTCATTGCGAGTGCCGCCACCGCCGCCTTGGCGCTGGCGATCGCCTCGTGGTTAGGAAACCCCGCTTGCGCCACCAGCGTGCCCATCAGCACCGCGCTGGCAGGTTGTTTGTGCTTGAGCGCGGCGGCCACGAACGCCTTCAGCGCGTGGAATGCGCTGAAGTAATTGAGGCGGAAGATCGCTTCCAGGTCGGCCTCGCCGGTGAGGTGCAGCGGGCGGATCAGGGTTGAGCCCACGCAGTGCGCAAAGCCGGTGATCGGCCCCAGCGTGGTCTGCGCCGTCTGCAGCAGCGCGGTGGCGGTGGCCGGGTCGGTGAGATCGCCGGCCAGCACCAGCGCTTGCCCGGGCAGCTCCGCGGCCAGGTGGTCCAGGCGCGAGGTGTCGCGTGCGCTCAGCGCCAGCGTGCAGCCGCGCGCCGACAGACGTCGCGCCAGCGCCGTGCCGATGGCGCCGGAGGCGCCGGTGATCCATACCGATTGCGTCATGGGGTGCTTTTCGTGGAAACCTGCCCTCAACTACGGACAGACCCCGCCAGTGGTTGCACCTGGCAGCAACGGCAGGATGGTCCATCACCAGCGCTGGTCAACGGATCGTCCCACCCCCGCGCTCTGTATGACGGCCCTTCACCGGGCAGCTTCCGCAAGCCCAAGCCGTTAGCGCCGACCGCGGGTATCCAGCGTATCGCGCGCCCGCGCGGTGGTCAGGAGCGCAAGGCGGGGTAGAAACGGTGTGGATCGATCTGTCAGATCGAGACCGGCCAAGTCGACTCCGCCATGCCGCTCAGGCCGGCAGCGTGGCGAAGGCAGCTACGCTAGCGTGCAGCCGCGCACCGGCCCCCCAGCGATCAGCCAGTGAACTCGGCGATGTCGCCCGGCTTGCGCAGCATCTTGTTCACCTCACCCGCGTGCAGCTCCTCGGAGGCGATCAGCTCGCGCGCGTACTCCTCCAGCAGCACCGATTTGCCGGCGACCAGCTCCAGCAGCTCGTAGTAAGCCGCCAGCGCCAGCTTCTCGTGCTCCAGCGACTCGCGCAGGATCGGCCCGATATCGTGCTGATGAGTCTCTAACAGCGGCCCGATCCCCAGCGACGGGTGGCCCCCCAGCTGCGTGATCAGCTCACCGGCACGGCGCGCATGTAGCAGGCTCTCGTCCGCCTGGCCGGACAGCCAGCTCACGATGGGGATGCGGTTGTAGCCGTAGATCATCAGCGCGTAGTGCGTGTAGCGCACCACGCCGGCCAGCTCCAGCTCGAGGATGCGGTTGAGCAGCGCGATGGCGCGTTCTTTGTCCTGGGCTTGCATCGAGGTGTCCTCCGAGGGGCAGTTGGCATGGAATGCCGCGCCCGGCGGCACCCGGCATAGCCTACTCTTCGCGCGGGTATGTGGCGGTTGTGCGTTCATCAGACGAGCGTCGTTTCCTCCGCCTAGTCCAGATGAGCCGACGGATGGCGCGAGCGGGTGGTGCCGTTCGCGCCAGGAAGCGTTCTCAGCGCGGCAGCATTCCGATCGTATGCAGCCACGTCTCTACCAGTTGTGGCCATTGCCCGATCGGCAGCTTCGCCTTGCGCAGGCCGAAGGCGTGGCCGCCCTGGGCGTACAGGTGCATCTCGGAGGGGACGCCGGCGTTCTGCAGGGCCACGTAGTACGCCAGCGCCTGATGCACCCCATCGACGTGGTCGTCTTCGGCCATCACCAGGAAGGTGGGTGGGGTGTCGGCGGTGGGGTGGATGTCCGGGCGCAGACGCAGGTCGGTTTCGTCGCGGGTGGCGCGGTCGTCGTCTTCATGCAGCCACAGGTGGCCGGGGTAGGCGGCAATGGCGAAGTCCGGCCGACTGCTGAGTTGGTCGGCGGCGTCCACGGGTGCGTAGGTGCGCTGCTGGAAGTGCGTGCTGACGGCAGCGACCAGATGACCGCCGGCGGAGAAGCCCATGACACCCACCTTGTGCGGATCGATATGCCACCGCGCCGCGTGCTGGCGCACCAGGCCGATGGTGCGTTGTGCGTCCTGCAGCGCCGTCTGCACCTTCGGGTAGTAGCGGTGGTTGTCGACCCAGGTGGGGCCGGAGTTCGGCACGCGGTATTTCAGCAGCACACAGGTGATGCCGCGCGCGGTCAGCCAGTCGCAGATTTCGGTGCCCTCCAGATCCATCGCCAGCATCTGGTAACCGCCGCCGGGGAACACCACCACGGCCACGCCGGTGTTGCGGCCCTTGGGCGGATAGCGCGTCATGGTCGGTTCGCTGACGTCGGTCACCTTGGCCCAGTCGCTGGCCACGGCCTCGGCTTTGGGGTGGGGCAGTGCGTTGGGTACCGCGCCGGGCCAGATGTGCTCCTGCTTCAACCCCTGGCCGGGGTGCCAGACGCCGGCCTGCGTGCCGGCACTGCCCAGCGCGAGCAGGCAGAAAAGAGCGGGGTGCCAGGGTTTCATCGGGAGCGCTCCGGTAGGGGAAGAACGCGCAGCGTACGCTGCAAACATGGCGCGGCCCGGACCGAAGCGTGGCGGGGCACGGAAATCGCGTGGTCGGCGAAGCCGCTGCGGGCGCCTGAACATCGTCGGCCACGCAGGCCTCACGTGAGCGCGCTCCACGCACCACTGTCCACACCCGCTCAACAAACGGCTGCCTATGCTCGCCCCCATGTCCGCGTCCTCTTCACGAACCGCAGTCTCCGCCCGCGTGCATCAAGCCGCGCTGGCCGAACTGCGGGCGCTGAAGGCGGAGAACGCCTGCCTGCGTGACGAACTGCGCCGCCATGCCAGCGGCGCACTGCAGATCCGCGCCGCCCACCGCAATGCGCAGCACGACCTGACGCCCGACAGCGAGCGCTGTATGGGCGGCCTGCGGGAATTGATCTTCACCCCACTGCTCGGCCGCTTCTTTCGCCGATAGCGGCGGCATGCGCCCAGGAGCGTTTTCGTGAGTCTCCACGACTACCAGCGCAAGCGCGATTTCAGCCGCACGCGGGAGCCGGCGGCGAGCAGCCGCGGCGTGGCCGGGCAGCGCGCGATCTTCGTGGTGCAGCTGCACCACGCCAGCCGGCGACACTACGACTTCCGCCTGCAGGTGGGCGACGTGCTCCGGAGCTGGGCGGTGCCGAAGGGGCCGAGCTTCGATCCGCACGACAAGCGCCTTGCGGTGGAGGTGGAAGACCACCCGCTGGATTACGCGAAGTTCGAAGGCGACATCGAGGCCGGCTACGGCAAAGGCCATGTGGACCGCTTCGATCACGGCGTGTGGTCATCGCCGGGTGACGTGGAGGCCCAACTGCGCAAGGGGCACCTGCGCTTCGAGCTGTTCGGCGAGCGACTCAAGGGCGCGTGGCACTTGGTGCGCAGCGGCCGCAAGGAGAAGCAGCCGGCGTGGTTCCTGATCAAGGCCGATGACGCGTTCGCCAGTGACGTGCAGGCCGACGACCTGCTCGACGCGCGCATGCGCGCAAGTACGCGCAAGGCCGCGAAGACGCCGGCGCAGAAATCCGCCGCCGGCAAGTCGACGGCACGGCGGCGCGCCTCGCCGCACGTACGCCCCGTGGCAGCGCGCAAGCTGCTGGCGATGCTCAAGGCCACTGCGAACGCGCGGGCGTGGCGTGTGTCAGGCGAGTTCTTCAAGCCGGAGCTGGCGCGCCTGGGCGCCGCGCCGCCCACCGGCGACCAGTGGCTGCATGAGGTGAAGTGGGACGGCTATCGGCTGCTGGCGACGGTGCACGACGGCACGGTGGCGCTGTGGTCGCGCAACGGCCTGTCGTGGACCGAGCGAGTGCCGGAGATTGCGCAGGCCATTGCCGCGCTGGGGCTCGACTCGGCGCAGCTCGATGGCGAACTGATTGCGCTGGATGCCGACGGCCGCAGCGACTTCAACGCGCTGCAGAAGACCCTGGCCGGCGAGCTCAACGCGCCGCTGGTCTACATGCTGTTCGACTGCCCCGCGCTGCAGGGTTACGACCTCACCCGCTCGGCGCTGGAGGATCGCAAGGCGTTGCTGGCCTTCGTCCTGCAGCGTCGCCCGGCGCCGCTGGCCTACAGCACGCACACGGTGGGGCAGGGCGATGCCGCGTTTCGCATGGCCAACGAGCGGGCGCTGGAGGGCATCATCTCCAAGCGCCGCGATGCGCCGTATCGCGGCGGCCGCGGCGACGACTGGCGCAAGACCAAGAGGCTGCAGAGCGACGAGTTCGCGGTGCTGGGCTACACACCGCCCGGCGGCAGCCGCCACGGTTTCGGCTCGCTGCTGCTGGGCAAGCCCGATCCTTCCGTGTCCGGCCGCTGGATCTACGCCGGGCGCGTGGGCACCGGCTTCGGCGACGCGGACCTGCGGCGGCTCAGCCGCAGCGTGGCCAAGGGCGGCGCCTCGCGTCCGCCGGTGGTCATCGAAGGCATCGACCCACTGCTGCGTGGGGCGCGCTGGGTGACGCCGCAGAACGTGGTGGAAGTCACCTTCCGCGGTCACGGCGGCAACGCGCTGCTGCGCCAGCCGAGCTTCAAGGGCCTGCGTCCAGATAAATCGGTGGATGACCTCTCGGATGCCGATCGCCCGGCCACCGCCGCGCCATCCTCCCGATCCTCATCCCCGTCCCACTCCCGCTCCCGGAAGTCCGCCATGTCCTCACAAGCCGCCTCCGATACCGTGGAGATCACCCATCCCGACCGCCTGGTCTTCCCCGACGACGGGATCAGCAAGCAGGACGTGGCTGATTACTACCGCGCGGTGATGGACTGGTTCCTGCCCGGCGTGGTCAATCGGCCGACCTCGGTGGTGCGCTGCCCCGACGGTGTCGAGAAGGCCTGCTTTTTCCAGAAGCACGCGACGGCCGGATTGCGGCACGTAGGCACGGTGGCGCTGAAGGAGGAGGCCGGTGCCGCAGCGAACTACCTCGTGCCGCGCGACGCGCTGGCCGTGCTGGAGCTGGTGCAGTTCGGTGCGGTGGAGTTCCACCCCTGGGGTGCGAAGGCCGAGTCGCCGGATCTTGCCGACCGGCTGGTGTTCGATCTGGACCCCGGCCCGGACGTGGCGTGGGAGCGCGTGGTGGCGGGGGCGCGGCGGGTGCGTAAGCAACTGGAGCAGCTTGGGCTCGTTTCGTTCCTGCGCACGTCCGGCGGCAAAGGCCTGCACGTGGTGTTGCCGCTGAAGCCGGCCACGCCGTGGCCGGTGGTGAAGTCGTTCGCGCACGCGTTTGCCGATTCGCTGGCGCAGGCGCATCCGCTGGACTTCGTGGCGGTGGCCGCCAAGGCGCAGCGCAAGGGTCGGGTTTACCTGGATTACCTGCGCAACACGCGCGGCGCGACCAGCGTGGCGTCGTACTCGTTGCGCAGCCGGGCCGGTGCGCCGGTGGCGGTGCCACTGCGCTGGAGCGAGCTGGGCAAGTTGCGCGGCGGCAACCACTACACCCTGCGCACTGTGCCGCGTCGGCTGGCCGGCTTGCGCGGCGATCCGTGGGAAGGCATCGACACCGTGCAGCAGGATCTGCAGCACGTGCTCGATACGCTCGGGGAAGCGTCCTCGGACTGACCGCTGGATTCGCGGCCAGTCAGTCAGCCGGTCTTGCGCGACTTGCTGCCGCTGGTTTTCTTGCTCTTGGCTGCGCTGCGCTTGGCCGGCGCCTTCTTCGCCGCCTTGGTGGGCGCGCGTTTCTTTGTTGCCTTCGGCGCGGCCTTCTTGGCCGGCGTGCGCTTGTTGGTGTCCAGGCTCTTCTTGAGCAAGGCCATGAAGTCGACCACGTTGGTGGACGCGCTCTCGGCCGGCGCTTCGTCCGCGCTCTCCTCGGCCGTGACCACGCCCTTGGACTTCAGGCGCTTGTCGATCACCTTGCGCAGGCGATCGCGGAACTCGTCGCGGTAGTCGCCCGGCGCCCAGTCGCTGGACATCGATTCGATCAGCTGCTCGGCCATCGTCATTTCCTTCGCGGCGATGCGGTAGTCGCTGGTCGCCTTGTCCGGCAGTCGGTACTCCTCCAGATCCACCAGCTCCTGCGGGTAGCGCAACAGCACCAGCAGCAGCGCCTTGCCGCGCGGCATCACGGCGGAGAGGTATTCGCGCGTGCGGATGACCACGCGGGCGATACCGATCTTGCCGGTGCGCTTGAGCGTCTCGCGCAGCAGCACGTAGCCCTTCTCGGCCTTCTTGCCGGGCACCAGGAAATACGGCTTCTCGAAATAGGCCGGGGTGAGCTGGTCGGCGTCGATGAAGGCGTCGATCTCGACCGTCTCGTGCGCCTCGGCGGCGGCGTTGCGGATGTCCGACTCCTCCAGCACCACGTAGTTGCCCTTGGAGTACTCGTAGGCCTTGACGATGTCCTTCCAGGGCACTTCCTCGCCCGATTCGGCGTTGACGCGCTCGTAACGCACCGGCTGGTTGTTGCGCTGGTCGAGCATGCGGAAGTGCAGGTCGACCCTGCGCTCGGCGGTCATCAGGCGGATCGGGACGTTGAGCAGCCCGAACGACAGCGTGCCGGTCCAGATGGGGCGAGCCATGGCTTACCTCCACAGTGGCGGGTTTCGATGGTAGCCACGCGGCCCGTGCACGGAACGCCAAGGTTGGCCCGCTGGCACCCACGCGAGGGATCGTCCAGACTTGGCCTGATGAGCGCGCTGCCCGCCACCGCCCGCCTGTTCGCCTGTGCCGCCCTGCTGTGGCCGCTGGCCAGCCAGGCGACCGGGCACCGCTACCGCTACGACACGGTGCACAGCCAGGTTCTCTTCAGCGTGAGTCACGACGGCTACTCGCGCCCGTTCGGCCGGCTGCACATCGCCCGCGGCTGGCTGCGCT
>NZ_JBQCCF010000008.1:0-16162 GCF_051962475.1 Dyella sp. | reverse complement strand
GGAGGCGGCCGTGCCACCGGTTGTGGCGACCCGATCGGTGTATGCGCTATGAACCCGTAGGAGCCCGCTCGGGGGGGTTGCTTGTGGCTTTCGATGGGGATCAGGGGCAAAGGCATCGCTCGCGAGCGGGCTCCTACGGTTGAGGTCCAGGGAAACGGAGGAAGGGAATGCTCGGCTACTACACGGAGCTGGCGCTGCGCAGCCTAAGGCGCAGCCCGATCGTCACCGCGTTGATGGTGCTGGCGATCGGGCTGGGCATCGGGGCGTCGATGACGATGCTTACGGTGCTCAACGCCATGACGCGCGATCCGCTGCCGGAGCGCAGTGAACATATCTATCGGCCCCGCCTCAATCCGTTGCCGCTGGATTATCAGTATGAACCCGGTACGGTCGGCGGCCCCACCACGGCACTGACCTGGCCCGATGCGAAGGCGTTGCTGGATGCGCATAGGGGCGTGCGTCAGGCAGCGATGGCGCGTGGTTACCTGACGGCACGGTCTGAGCAATCGGGTACCGCTCCCAAAACGGCGGCCGGCAGTTTCACCACGCATGATTTTTTCGCCATGTTCGGCGTGCCCTTCGTGGCCGGTCATGCTTGGTCAGGACAGGACGATGCCGATGCGGCACCGGTAGTGGTGGTGGCCAGGAAGCTGGCCGAACGATTGTTTGGAACCGCAGCGGCCGTGGGCAGGACAGCCCATCTGGGGAACCATGATTTCCAGGTGATCGGTGTGATCGAAGACTGGCATCCGCAGCCTTTGTTCTACGCCATCATCGGCACCAATTTCGATGATGGCGACGAGTTCTTTCTGCCCTTGTCCACGTCCATGTCCCTGCACCTGGACCACAACTGGGACAACGGCTGGGGCAAGGATGAGTCGCCGACCAGTCCAACGGTGAGCTGGTTGTCGTTCTGGGTACAGCTCGATAGCCCCGCGCAGGTGAGTGCGTATCGGCATTACCTGGTCGACTACTCGGCACGGCAGAAGGAGCTTGGGCGCTACGAGCGTCCCGCGAGCGAGGCCAAACTGTATGGCCTGATGGATTGGTTGCGTCACGAAGGTCTGGTGCCCAACGATGTGATGCTGCAGACCTGGCTGGCGCTGGGCTTCTTGTTCGTCTGCCTGGTCAACATCGTGGCCCTGCTGCTGGCCAAGTTCCTGCGAAAAGGCGGGGAGATCAGCGTGCGGCGGGCCTTGGGCGCGCGCCGGCGCGATGTCTTTCAGCAGCTGGGAGTGGAGTCGGCGCTGCTTGGGCTGGCCGGCGGTGCGCTGGGCGTCGGCCTGGCCGAGTTGGGGCTCTGGACGGTGCGTCAGCGGCCCAACGATTACGCCCATCTGGCGCGAATGAATGGCGCCATGTTGGTTGAATCCGTCGTGCTGGCCATCGTCGTCAGCCTGCTGGCCGGCCTGTTGCCGGCGTGGCGGGCCTGCCGCATTTCGCCGGCCTTGCGACTGAAAGCGCTATAGGAAAGATGGCGATGCAGCTGAAACCGATACTTGCCTCGCTCAGGCACCATAAGCTGACCGCGCTGCTGCTGATGCTGCAGGTAGCCTTCAGCTGCGCCATCGTCACCAATGCGGTGTTTCTGATCGTCCAGCGGGTACAGCGAGTGACCACGCCGAGCGGACTGGACGAGCGCGCCCTGTCGCTGGTGACAGTCAGCGACCTCGATGCCGGAGCCAATCCACTGGCCCTGCACAAGGCCGACCTTGCAGCACTGCGCCAGTTGCCTGGGGTCGGGTCGGCGGCGCTGATCAGCAATGTGCCCTTTTCGAACAGTGAACACAGCTCAGGCGGTTGCACCTCGCTTGCAGCCGTCCAGGCCGCCATGAAAGCGCAGTCCCTCAAAGTACCGGGCTGTGCGAATGCGGATGTCTACTCCGGTACCCCCGGCACGCTGGACACGCTGGGCCTGAAGCTGGTGGCTGGGCGGATGTTCAATGCGGACGAGTACATGCCGGGCAAGCCGCCCGGCCAGTCCGTTTCGGTATCGGCGATGATCGTTACTCAAGGGTTTGCGCGGCACCTGTATCCCGAACATCCCGATCAGGTGGTGGGCCGTGACGTGTATTTCGATCACGGACTGATGAAGGGCCAGCCGACCCGTATCGTGGGTGTGGTCGCGCACCTGCATCAGGCCAACGTGTCCGGAGATGGCAACGACGACCAGTCGGCGCTGCTGCCGGTGGAGCCGAACGAGGCGCGGGCCCTGTTCGCCTTGCGCAGCACGCCTTCGCAACGGACCAGCGTGATGAAGGCGGCGGTGGCCGCGCTCAACAAGCGCAATCCCGGCCGCCAGGTTTCCGCCGACGATGCGCAAACCTATGCGCACATGCGTGCCAGCTACTTTCAAGGCGACACCACCATGATCGGCTTGTTGCTGGCATCGGCGCTGGGGCTGCTTTTTGTCACCGCACTGGGTATCGCCGGACTGGCCAGCTTCTGGGTGCAGCAGCGCACGCGCACCATCGGGATCCGCCGGGCCATTGGCGCCACGCGCGGCGACATCCTTCGCTATTTTCAGGCCGAGAATTCGCTCATCGTGGGCGCGGGTGTTCTGTCAGGTCTGGTGCTCGCCGTCGCCCTCAATCTGTTGCTGATGAAGCGCTATGAGCTGCCTCGCCTGCCGTTGTGGTACCTGCCGCTGGGAGCATTCGCGCTGTGGACGCTGGGCCAGCTGGCGGTCCTCGCCCCGGCGCTGCGCGCCTCGCGCGTGCCGCCGGTGGTGGCGACACGCAGCGTGTGAGTAGCGGGGCATCCGACGGCGCCCCGGTTCGGGCAGAATCGGGGTTCTTGCCAGGGAGAGTGTCACGATGAAGAAGCTGCCTTTGATGATGGCGCTAAGCCTGTCGGCCGCGGGCGCCATGGCTCCGCTCGCGGTGTCGGCCACCATGCAATCGGACGTGGCCACGCGCGTGGCAGCGCAGAACGCGCTGCTGGACGAGCAGTGGCAGCACACGCTGAAGAACTCGCCGGAGTTCGCCACCATCCTGGGCGATCTGCGCTACAACGACCGCTGGAGCGACATGTCGCTGGCGCATGCCAAGGCCGAGTACGCGTGGGCGGGCGACTTCCTGCGCCGTTTCCAGGCGATCGACACGACCGGCTTTTCCGACAGCGACAAGCTCAACCACGAACTGATGGTTCGCCAGCTTTCCGACGCCCGCCAGGCGCATGAGCTGAAGCTGGACGAGATGCCGATCGACCAGATGAGCGGCATCCACCTGGAGCTGGCCGGCTTTGTCAGCTCCATCCCGTTCGACAACACCAGGCAGTATGAGGATTACCTGGCGCGTCTGAAGGCGGTGCCGGTGGGGTTTGATCAGGTGATCGGCGTGGCCAGGCAGGGCCTGCGCGACGGCATGATGCCGCCGAAGTATCTGCTGGAGGCGGTGGTCAAGCAGATCGATGCGATCGGCGCGCCGGCGGGCATGGACAGCGTGTTCGCCGAGCCGTTGAAGCATTTTCCGGCGTCGGTGCCGGCGGCCGATCAGGCGCGGCTGAAGGCGGCGATTCTGGCCGCGATCGACCAGGACGTGCGACCGGCCTACGGCAAGCTCAAGAACTTCGTCGCCACGGATTACGCGCCGCACGGTCGCGCCCAGCCGGGCGTGTGGGACCTCCCCAACGGCGAGGCGATCTACCGCTTCGACGTGAAGCAGATGACCACCACCGACAAGACGCCCGCCGAGATCCACCAGCTCGGTCTGGACGAGGTGGCGCGCATCGAAGGCGAGATGACCAAGATCGCCAAGGCCCAGGGCTTCAAGGATCTGGCCAGCTTCCGCGCCTCGCTCAAGAGCAACCCTAAGACCCACGCCACCTCGCGCGAGGACATCCTCAACCGCTACCGCGGATTCCTGGCACAGATGCAGCCCGAGCTGCCCAAGCTGTTCGGCCTGCTGCCCAAGACCGAGGTGGTGGTGAAGCCGGTGGAGGCGTTCCGCGAGAAGGAAGCGGCGGCCGCCGAGTACCACCAGGGCACGCCTGACGGCTCGCGGCCGGGGCAGATCTTCGTCAACACCGGCGACTTCGCCAACCGCAGCGTGCTGACCATCGAGTCGACCGCGTACCACGAGGGCATTCCCGGCCATCACATGCAGATTTCGATCGCGCAGACGCTGCCCAAGCTGCCGCCGTTCCGCCAGCAGGGCGGCTACACCGCTTACGTGGAAGGCTGGGCGCTCTACGCCGAGCAGCTGGGCAAGGACATCGGTTTCTACACCGATCCGCTGTCCGACTACGGTCGCCTCAGCGACGAGCTGCTGCGCGCCGACCGCCTGGTGCTGGACACCGGCGTGCACTACAAGCACTGGACGCGCCAGCAGATGGTCGACTTCTTCCACGCTCACTCCAGCGAGGACGAGCCGGACGTGCAGGCCGAGACCGATCGTTACATCACCTGGCCGGGCCAGGCGCTGGCCTACAAGATGGGCGAGCTGAAGATCCTGGCGCTGCGCACCAAGGCGAAGCAGGAACTGGGCGACAAGTTCGACATCCGCGCCTTCCACGACGCTGTGCTCGACGGCGGCGCGCTGCCGCTGGACGTGCTGGAGACGCGTATCGACAAATGGATAGCGGCGCAGAAGGTCAAGGCGTGAGGTTTGGCCGTAATCCCTCTTCGCAACGCTGTCGTGGGAGAGCGAATAAAGCGCGAGGCTTGCGGATTTAGCCCTCTCCCCTGGCTTTGCCGGGGGAGAGGGTTGGGTGAGGGGGAGGCTTTTGATGTTTTCGCAGGTGCATGCGCGAAGCGAGAAGCAAGAGCAGCCCCCTCACCCCAGCCCTCTCCCCCAACGTGGTTGGGGGAGAGGGAGCACATGCAGTGAGCCTTCTCCCTGTCTCTGCCCGGGGAAAGGCCCGAGCGTGAGGCTCTCGGTTTTAGCCCTCTCCCCTGGCTCCGCCGGGGGAGAGGGTTGGGTGAGGGGGAGGCTTTTGATGTTTTCGCAGGTGCACGTGCAGAGCGAGAAGCAAGAGCAGCCCCCTCACCCCAGCCCTCTCTCCCCCAACGTGGTTGGAGGAGAGGGGGCAAATGCAGTGAGCCCTCTCCCCCGACGTGGCTGGGGTAGAGGGAGTAGATGCATGAGGCTCCGAGTGAATGTTCACTCTCCTGCATGGCCGATGCAGGTGCCTGACGCAACCCTTTTGCATGGAGCGGCATCCATGCCCGCATGTGTAGACGAAAAATGCGTACCGTACTGATCATCGACGACAACCCCTCCGTGGGCGAGGCGCTCTCGCTGGCGCTGTCGCTGCACGAGATCCGCCCGCTGGTGGCGCTCACCCCCGAGGAGGGGCTGGCGACGCTGGCGCGCGAGCAGGTGGATGTGGTGATCCAGGATATGAACTTCACCGCCGACACCACCTCGGGCGAGGAGGGTGTGGCGCTGTTCCGTGCGGTCCGCGAGCAGCATCCGGATTTGCCGGTGATCCTGCTCACCGCGTGGACGCATCTGGAAACCGCGGTGGAGCTGGTGAAGGCGGGCGCGGCCGATTACCTGGCCAAGCCGTGGGACGACGCCAAGCTGCTGGCCACGGTGGAGAACCTGCTGGAGCTGTCCGAATCCACCCGCGAGGTGGCGCGCTCGCGCAACGAGCGCCGCCGTCGCCGCGAAAGTCTGCGCAGTCGCTACGAGCTCGACGGCCTGGTATTCGCCTCCGACGCCATGGCGCAGACGCTGGAGCTGGCCTGCCAGATCGCCCGCTCCGAGGTGCCGGTGCTGATCACCGGCCCGAACGGCGCGGGCAAGGAGCGCATCGCGGCGATCATCCACGCCAACTCGGCGGTCAAGCGTGGGCCGTTCGTGGCGGTGAACTGCGGCGCGCTGCCGGGCGAGCTGATCGAGGCGGAGCTGTTCGGCGCGGAGGCCGGCGCCTACACCGGTGCGAACAAGGCGCGGGAGGGCCGCTTCGAGCTGGCCGACGGCGGTACGTTATTCCTCGACGAGATCGGCAACCTGCCGTTGCCCGGGCAGATGAAGCTGCTGCGCGTGCTGGAAACCGGACAGTTCGAGCGCCTGGGCTCCGGCCGCACCCGACATGCCAAGGTGCGCGTGCTCAGCGCCACCAACGCCGACCTCAAGGCGATGATCAAGGCCGGCACGTTCCGCGAGGATCTCTACTACCGCCTCAACGTGATCGACGTGAACCTGCCGCCGCTGGCCGAGCGCGCCGACGACATCCTGCCGCTGGCCGAGCACTTTCTCGGCGGTCGGGCCGAGCTGGGCGACGCGGCGCGCGAGGCGCTGCAGTCCTACCCGTGGCCAGGTAACGTGCGCGAACTGAAGAATGCGATCGAACGGGCGGCGCTGCTGTCGGGCGGTCGCCCGATCACGCCCGAACTGCTCAACCTGCCGGCGGTGGCGCCAAGCGCGGTGCGCAACCTGGACGAGCCCAGCCGCGAGTCGGTGGAGGCGGCGCTGGCGCGGGCCGATGGTGTGGTCAGTCGGGCGGCCCAGGCGCTGGGCCTGTCGCGGCAGGCGCTGTATCGGCGGATCGAGCGCTACGGGCTGGCGGTGAACGGCTGACCGACGTCACGCAGGTGCATTCCGGCAGTGGTCGCCGCGGCGCCCGATGGCGTAAAAAGGACGCCTGCGCCCTGCGCCCGTGCGGCGCCCATCCCCAGGAGTCGTGTCATGTCCAAGCGCCTGTTGTTGGTTCCCTTGCTCGTCATCGCCGCGGCCGGTGCCGACGTATCGGCCCAGACCGCGGCTGCGGGCAGCGACAGCTGGAGCCGTCCTGCCTCGGCCAGCTCGACCGCGCCTTCGTACGGCAACGGTTCGGGGCTGCGCGATGACTCCGGCCACAGCGGCAGCCACTTCAAGTTCAAGGAACAGCGTGATGCGCGGCCGCAGCGCAACGCCGCGCTGGAAGCCACCGGCAAGGCCGGGGTGATGGGCGGCAACCAAGTCGGCCGCGACGGACGTCCCACAGTGAGCTGCGCCCAGACGCCGATGGATCCTGCATGCCGCTGACCGCAACGGGCAGCGTGCGCGGATGAGCCGTCGCCTGCATTCGCTCGAAGGCCGGCTGAGTCTGCTGTTGTTGCTGGCCGGCCTGGTTGGCGTGCTGATCTATGCCGGCGTCACCGAATGGCCGCTGCCGCAGGCGCTGGCGTGGCTGCATGCCGACCTGAAAGTGGGCGCCGAGCCGCCGGTGCGGATGGGCTTCGTGGTGGGTCTGGTCATCTCCATGGCCGTGCTGGTGCCGATTGCGCTGTGGATGGCGGCGGTGGTGATGTCGCCCGTGAGCCGCATGCTGCGCGCGTTGGAAGGGGCGGTGGCCAGTTATCGCGATGGTGATTTCAGCATTTCCCTGGCGGTGGATCGCCGTGATGAGCTGGGCGAACTGATCGCCATGCACAACGCGCTGGGGCAGACCCTGCGCGATCAGCGCCAGCACCTGGTGCAGCGCGAGCTGTTGCTGGACACGGTGGTGCAGAACACCCCGGTAGCGCTGGTACTCACCGACGCCAGCGGCCGCGTGGCGTACGCCAATATCGCCGCGCGGCACCTGTTCAACGAGGGGCGCAGCCTGCACGGCCTGGTGTTCGCCGACGTGCTGGCCGACGCGCCCAAGGTGATGCGCGAGGCGGTCGAGCATGGCGAGGATGCCCTGCTCACGGTGGAAATGGACAACAGCGAGGAGACCTTCCACATCTCCCAGCGCGCG
Organism: Dyella sp.; assembly: GCF_051962475.1. Classification (GTDB taxonomy): domain Bacteria; phylum Pseudomonadota; class Gammaproteobacteria; order Xanthomonadales; family Rhodanobacteraceae; genus Dyella_A. Next base: position 8,491 of record NZ_JBQCCF010000008.1, on the reverse strand, counting down.
TTCCGCCTGCAGGGGCGGCCGCACCGGCTGCAGCTGTTCCGGCGCATGACGCGCGAGCTGTCGCGGCAGGAAGTGGCGAGCTGGAAGCGGGTGATCCGAGTGATCAGCCACGAACTCAACAACTCGCTGGCGCCGATTTCCTCGCTGGCGCACTCGGGCGCCGAGCTGGCCCGTCGCGGCGAGACCGAGCGCCTGCCCGGCGTGTTTGCCACCATCGGTGAGCGGGCGCGCCACCTGCACGGCTTCATCGCCGGCTACGCCAGTTTTGCCAAGCTGCCGGCGCCGCGCAAGGCGGCCATCGCCTGGGCGCCGTTCCTGGAGGGGCTGGCGTTGCACTGCCGCTTCCGTCTGGTCGGCGCGGCGCCGGAGCAGCCGGGCTGGTTCGACGCGGCCCAGGTGGAGCAGGTGCTGATCAACCTGATCAAGAACGCGCACGAGGCCGGCGGACCGGAAGACGAGGTGACGCTGGCGCTGCAGGTGCTCGGCCGCGACCTGCGCATCGAGGTGGCCGACCGTGGCCCCGGCATGAGCGAGACCGTGCTGGCGCAGGCGCTGCTGCCGTTCTACTCCACCAAGCGCGCCGGCACCGGGCTGGGCCTGGCGCTGGCCCGCGAGATCGCCGAGGCGCACGGTGGGCGCATCAGCCTGGCCAATCGCGAGGGTGGTGGACTGCAGGTGAGCATGATGCTGCCACTGGCGACGCCGCGGGAGGTTTGACCGCCACGGCGCTCGCCTATACTCCGGTCTTCATCGGAAGAGGGGGTAGTCATGGGGCAGATTCTCGCGCTGGTCATCGTCGTCGTGGTGGTGATCGGCATCGCCAAACTCGTCCGCATCGTTCCGCAGGGATACGAGTGGACGGTGGAAACCTTCGGCAAGTACACGCGCACGCTCACGCCGGGGCTGCATTTCCTGATTCCCATCTACCAGGCCGTCGGCCGCAAGATGAACATGATGGAGCAGGTGCTGGACGTGCCAAGCCAGGACGTGATCACCAAGGACAACGCGGTGGTGCGTGTCGATGGCGTGGTGTTCTATCAGGTGCTCGACGCGTCCAAGGCGGCGTATGAAGTATCCAACCTGGAGCAGGCCTCCCTGGCACTGGTGATGACCAACATCCGCACCGTGCTCGGCTCGCTCGACCTGGACGAGAGCCTGAGCCAGCGCGACGCAATCAACGCCAAGCTGCTGCGCGTGGTGGACGAGGCGACCCACCCGTGGGGCGTCAAGGTCAACCGCATCGAGATCAAGGACATCGCCCCGCCGCGCGACCTGATCGACGCGATGGCGCGGCAGATGAAGGCCGAGCGCGAGAAGCGCGCCAACATCCTCGACGCCGAAGGCTTCCGTCAGGCGGCGATCCTGAAGGCCGAGGGCGAGAAGCAGTCGGTGATCCTGGCCGCCGAGGGCGAGAAGGAGGCCGCGTTCCGCGCCGCCGAGGCGCGCGAGCGCTCGGCCGAGGCCGAGGCCAAGGCGACCCAGATGGTTTCCGACTCGATCGCCAACGGCAACGTCAACGCGCTCAACTACTTCGTCGCCAACAACTACGTCGAGGCGCTGAAGGAAATGGCCAAGTCGCCCAACCAGAAGATGCTGCTGCTGCCGATCGAAGCCACCGGCATCCTCGGGTCGCTGGCCGGCATAGCCGAGCTGGCGAAGGATTCGCTCGGCCAGCAAGCCAAGGCCGGCGTGATCCAGCCGCCGCCGCGCTGAGCCATCGGGAGACAGGCCATGTGGGATCTTTCGGCGCATTACCTGTGGTGGATCCTCGCCCTGCTGCTGATCGCAGGCGAGGTGCTGCTGCCGGGCTATTTCATGTTGTGGATCGGCCTGGCCGCCGCGGCCATGGGCATCTTGCTGTGGCTGGTGCCCGGCATGGGCCTGCTGCTGCAGGCGGTACTGTTCGCCGCGCTGGCACTGGCGGCCTGTGTGCTCTACGCGCGTACGCTGCGCCCGCGCATCGAGCGCAGCACGCCCGGCAGCGAGCGGCTCAACCGCCGCGCGGCGCAGATGATCGGCCAGCGCTACGTACTCACCGAGGCCATCGTCAACGGTCGCGGCAAGGCCCGCGTGGGTGACGGCGAATGGCTGGTGGCTGGGCCGGAATTGCCGCTGGGCGCCACGGTGGAAGTGGTGGCGGTGGACGGCACCACGCTGCAGGTGCGCGCGGCCGCATGAGTGCTGCCGCGCCGGTGGTCGTGTCCGCGGACTTTTCCACCGCCGCGCTCAACACGCGCATCGGCTTCCTGGTGGAGCTGGCGCGGCGCCTGCACCAGTACGGTACCTCGGCACCGCGGCTGGAGATCGCCGTGGCCGGGGCGGCGCAGCAGATGGGGCTGGCCGCCGACGTGTGGTCCAGCCCCACCGCCATCATCATTTCCTTCTCCGACCTGGCGCAGGGCGACGAGGGCCTGGCGCAGGTGACGCAGGTGATGCGGCTGCCGCCCGGTGACGTGAACCTGGCGCGCCTGTGCGAGGCCGACGCCATCGCCGACCGCGTGATCGCCGGTGAGATCGAGCTGCGCGAGGGGTTCCGTCTGCTGCGCCTGCTCGGGCTGCCAGACACGCGACGGGCCCAGGCCAGCGTGATCGGCAGCTACGGCCTGTCCGCTGCCTGCGTGGTGGGCCTGCTGCTGCACAGTTCCTGGGCGGACTTGCTGGTGTCCGGGCTGATCGGACTGGTGATTGGCGCGATCACCATACGCTCGGCGGCGCGCCCGCGCCTGGCAGCCGCCAGCGATGCGATCTGCGCTCTGGTGGCCACCACCATCGCCATCGTGATCAGCGCCTTCGTGGTGCCGCTGGCGGTGAAGTCGGTGGTGCTGGCCGGCCTCATCGTGCTGATGCCCGGCATGTCGCTCACCACCGCGGTACGCGAGATTTCCAGCCAGCATCTGGTGTCCGGCGTGGCGCGTGTCGGTGGCGCGGTGTCCACCCTGCTCAAGCTCACCTTCGGCACCGTGGCGGCGACCCAGCTGTGCGCGGCGCTGGGCATCGATCCGGGCACATATGCACTGCCGCCCTTGCCCGGCTGGGTGGATTATCCGTCGTTGCTGCTCGGCGCACTGGGATTTTCCATTCTGTTTCGCGCCGCGCGCCGCGATTGGCCGGTGGTCATGGGCGCGGTGATCGTGGGTTATCTTGCCACGCGCTGGGGCGGACTGATTTCCGGCGCCATTCCGGGCGCCCCGTTCGGCGTTTTTTTGGGCGGCTTCCTGCTCGGCGCCACGGCGAATCTTTATGCGCGGATCATGCGTCGCCCAGGTGCGGTGATCCGCGAACCGGGGATTATCCTGCTGGTGCCCGGAAGCGTGGGTTTTCGCAGCGTCTCGTATCTGTTCGAGCGCGATACCGTGCTGGGTATGGATAGCGGCATCCTGCTCATTACCTTGCTTATCTCGCTGGTGGCCGGACTGCTGTTCGGTGACCTGCTGGTATCGCCGCGCCGATCGCTCTGAATGCAAAAACGCCGGCACGAGGCCGGCGTCTTGCATGGCGCGATACTCAGCGAGCAGCGATCAGATCGCCAGATCCTTTTCCTTCTTGCCGGCCTTCAGCGCGTCGTTGAACCAGCGCGGACGCTTGCCGCGGCCGGACCAGGTCTGCTCCGGATTGGCCGGATTGCGGTACTTCGGGGCCACCGTGGTCTTGGCGCGACGCGCCTTACCGCCGCGGGCGCCGCCGAAGATGTCGTCGAACGAATAGCCTTCGGCCTTGATCAGCGCGTGGACCTTCTCGCGCAGCTTGGCGACCTTTTCCTTGCGCAGCTCGTCTTGCCGAACCTGCGCCTTGGCGATCAGGTCATTGAGCTGATTGTGATTGAGGTTCTTGATATCAACGGCCATGGTAACTCCGCGTTGGTTTTTTTCTAATGACTGGTGTTTAAGTCGCCATTGCGGCGAGTGCGCCATCCTGATGCGGGGCAGATTCTGGCGTAACGCCAGGTTTTTTGCAAAATAACCGCGCGGATGTGATGAATGTGTCACATCCATTACTAAGCTGTCATGTCCGCTAATAAGCCTGCCGATTAGTTTGGCGCGGCTGCTTCGGTGGCGAGCGAGTGCGCGGGGACCGCCTGTGCGTGCGTTTGGCGGAGCACGCTCGGCGGTTGAGAGGGCGCATGCGGGGAGGCGTTACCACGCGTGCGGAAGCGCCTGCCCGGTGAAATCGGCGATTAATGCCGCGGTAATGCCTGGCCAATGGGGTGCGGCGGGCGACACCCCGGGTCGCGCATGAAAAAGCCGCCCGAAGGCGGCTTGATCATTGCGCATTCGCACGCGGCTCAGGCGAGCAGGGCGAACAGCTCGTCGGTGGTCAGTTGGCGGCTGTCGGCCTCGTCGCGGGCGCGGTATTCCAGCGTGCCGGCCGTGACGCCGCGCTCGCTCACCACCACGCGATGGGGAATGCCGATCAGTTCCATGTCGGCAAACATCGCGCCGGGGCGCAGGCCGCGATCGTCGAACACCACCTCGATGCCGCGTTCGGCCAGCTGCGCGTACAGCGCCTCGGCGGCGGCGGTGACCTCGGGCAGGCCCTTGGGATTGATCATGCACACGGCGATGCGCCAGGGCGCCATGGCCTCGGGCCAGCGGATGCCGGCGTCGTCGTGGCGCTGCTCGATGGCGGCGGCCACGATACGGCTGACGCCGATGCCGTAGCAGCCCATCAGCATGACCTGCGCCTTCCCCTGGTCGTCCAGTACGGTGGCCTGGAGCGCCTCGGCGTACTTGGAGCCGAGCTGGAACACGTGGCCCACCTCAATGCCGCGAGCGATCTGCAGCATGCCCAGGCCGTCCGGCGACGGATCGCCGGCCACCACCTGGCGGATGTCCTCCACCCGGGTGATGTGCGCGTCGCGTTCCCAGTTGGCGCCGGTGTAATGGGTGCCGTCCTGGTTGCCGCCGCAGACGAAGTCCGCCAGCACCGCGGCGCTGCGGTCGACGATCACCGGGATGTGCGCGGGCAGGCCGACCGGGCCGATCGATCCGGGGCGGGCACCGATCGCCGCGACGATCTCTTCCTCGCTGGCCAGCACCGACTCGCCCGGCAGCTCGGCCAGCTTGCCGGCCTTCACTTCGTTGATCTCGTGGTCACCGCGCAGGCACAGCGCGACCAGCCCGTCGCGACCCTTCACCAGCAGGGTCTTTACGCACTGCTGCGGCGACACTTTGAGGAAGGCCGACACCTCTTCGATGGTCTTCTGCCGGGGCGTGTCCACCCGGGTCAGCGTGGCCGCGGGAGCCGGCTTGGCGACCGCCGGGGCCAGCGCCTCGGCCTTCTCCACGTTGGCGGCGTAGTCCGAGCCATCGGAGAAAGCGATGATGTCTTCGCCGGATTCGGCGATCACCTGGAACTCGTGGCTGGCGTTGCCGCCGATGGCGCCGGTGTCGGCCTGCACGGCGCGGAAGGTCAGGCCCAGCCGGGTGAAGATGCGGCCGTAGGCGTCGTACATCGCCTGGTACGTCTGCGCCAGCGACTCCTGGCCCAAGTGAAAGGAGTAGGCGTCCTTCATCAGGAACTCGCGCGCCCGCATCACGCCGAAGCGCGGGCGGATCTCGTCACGGAACTTGGTCTGGATCTGGTAAAAGTTCACCGGCAGTTGCTTGTAGCTCTTCAGCTCCTGCCGGGCGAAGTCGGTGATGACTTCCTCGGCGGTGGGGGCGTAGCAGAACTCCTGCGCCTTGCGGTCGGCGATCTTCAGCAACTGGCCGCCGAATTTCTCCCAGCGCCCGGTTTCCTCCCACAGCTCGCGCGGCTGGACGGTGGGCATCAGCATTTCGATGGCGCCGGCGCGATCCATCTCCTCGCGCACCACTTTCTCCACCTTGCGCAGCACACGCAGGCCCAGCGGGCTCCAGGTGTACAGGCCGGCGGCGAGCTTGCGGATCATGCCGGCGCGCAGCATCAGCTTGTGGCTGACCAGCTCGGCTTCGGCGGGAACTTCCTTGACGGTGGCCAGGTGGAATCGGCTGAGGCGCATGCAGTGGGGATCCGGCAGTCGGGGTAAAGGCGTCGATTATGCCAGCCGCTGCCGGGTTCCGGTGGGAGCGCCGCGGCGTTACTGGCCCTGGCAATACTGGGTGTACTGGGCTTGCGCCGCGTCCAGTTGCTGCTTGCGCTCGGCGTCATTGAGCGCCTTGGGCTGGCCGCCCTGTTCCATCACCACCGGGCCGCCGCCCTTGAGCGTGTCGAGATTGCTCTTGAGCGACGCGCAGAGCTTGTTGCGGTTTTCCGGCGTGTCTTCCATCGGCGTGGGTGGCTCGTTGTTCGTCGCAGGCTCGGAGCTCGGTTCGACGGTCGGCGTCGACGGGGCGGCGATCGGTTCCACGCTGCCGCTGAGGGTGACCCGGCTGTACTTGGTGCCGGTCGGCGGCGCCGATTCGGAGTAGTGCACGGTGCCCGACGCATCGGTCCACTTGTAGGCCTGGGCGCCGGCGCTGCCGGCAGCCAGCAGCAGAAGGGCAAACAGCGCGGGACGAAGCATGGTGGATTCTCCGAAAGAGGGCATGGCTCAGGCGCTCTTGGTAGCACCGGTACGGGCCGGACTCAAGCGCCGGTGTTCTACAATGCGCGCCAGCTTTCACTGGATGGCCTCATGAGCGACGACACGCCCGTCCGACGACCGCGCCACCGCGGCATCTACCTGCTGCCGAACCTGTTCACCACCGCGGCGATGTTCTCGGGCTTCTACGCGATCGTGGCCAGCATCGGCGGGCGCTATGCCGAGGCCGCGATCGCCGTGTTCGTGGCCGCGCTGCTGGACGGCCTGGACGGTCGCGTGGCCCGCCTCACTGGCACCCAGAGCGAGTTCGGCGTGCAGTACGACTCGCTGTCGGACCTGGTCAGCTTCGGGCTGGCGCCGGCGCTGGTGCTCTACACCTGGTCGCTGTCCTCGCTGCGCGAGTACGGCGCGATGTGGGGCAAGGTGGGTTGGGCCGCGGCCTTCATCTACGCCGCCTGCGGCGCGCTGCGGCTGGCGCGCTTCAACACCCAGGTGGCAGTGATCGACAAGCGCTATTTCCAGGGTCTGGCCAGCCCAGCGGCGGCGGCCGTGTGCATGTCCTTCGTTTGGGCCATGGAAAAGACCGGCATTCCCGGCAGCACGCTGTGCTTCGTCACGCCGGTGCTGGCGGTGGTGGTGGGCCTGCTGATGGTGAGCAACTTCCGCTACTTCAGCTTCAAGTCGCTGCCGATGGGGCAGGGCGAGCGCGTGCCGTTCGTGTGGATGGTGATGCTGGTGCTGATCCTGGTGCTGCTGGCGATCGATCCGCCGCGGCTGCTGCTGGCGGTGTTCTCGCTGTACCTGCTGTCGGGGCCGGCGCTCACCGTGTGGGGCCGCGCCACGCATCGGCGCGCCCGACGGAACGCCGGGTGATGGCGGCCGTGGCGCTCGATACCCGCCGTCGTGCCGCGCTGCAGGCCATGGGCATCACGCCGTGGGTGCTGCGCCAGCGTGCCGAGGTGGAATTGGCGCCGCCTGCTGTCGATGAGGGCGTTGCGGTCGCCGTGCGCGAATCCCAGCCCCGCGGACGCTGCGTGGTGCTGCTGCCGGCCGCGGCCGAGGCGCGCGCGCTGGATCTGCTCGGCCGCGCACTGACCGCCTGTGGCGCGGAGATCGCCCGCGCCGGTCGTATCCGCGTCGCCGACGGGCAGCTTTCCGAGATGGTGCCGCACGCCGCGGTGTACCTGGTGTTCGGCCAGGCCCAGGCGCACGCGCTGGGGCGTGAACTGCCGGCAGCGGTGATGAGCGAGGCGCACATCGCGCTGGTCGATGAACCCGCTGCGCTGCTTTCCGGTGCGGACGGCAAGCGACGCCTGTGGGCGGCGCTGCGGCAGGCGCGCCGCGTCCTCGGCGCCCGGGGCGGCTAGCCATGGTCGCCGTGAGCCGGCCCGACAGCGAGATCCGCGCCATGCGCGTGCAGGATCTCGATGCGGTCGCGGCGATGGAGGCCGACTCGTACGAGTTTCCCTGGAGCCGCGGCATCTTCGCCGACTGCCTGCGCGCGGGACATCCGTGCTGGGCGCTGTGGGTGAGCGGGGAAATGGCCGGTTACGGCATCCTGTCGATCGCCGCGGGTGAGGCGCACATCCTCAACATCTGCATCGGCCAGGACTGGCGTGGCCTGGGCCTGGGCCGTCGGTTGCTGATGCGCCTGCTCGACGTGATCCGCTGGAGCGGCGCCGAGCGCGTGTTCCTCGAGGTGCGCCCGTCCAACCCGGTGGCGCAGAAGCTCTACGCCTCGATCGGCTTCACCGAGATCGCCCGTCGCCCGCGCTATTACCCCGCGCGCGACGGGCGCGAGGATGCGATCGTTATGGAACTGGTGCTGCGCGAACCCGACCCGCCCTGACACTTTATGTAGGAGCCCGGGGGGGGGGGGGGGGTTTTTGGGGGGTGGAGCAAACACGAAAAAAAAAAAAAAAGACCCCGGGGGACAAAAAAAAAAATAACCGAAATACCTATTTTTTGTGTTTGGTCTGCTTTGGCGGG
>NZ_JBQCCF010000007.1:0-18500 GCF_051962475.1 Dyella sp. | reverse complement strand
CCCCGTAGGAGCCCGCTTGCGGGCGATGCTCTTGGCTGTCGATGTACATCCAAAGCGAAAGGCATCGCCCGCGAGCGGGCTCCTACAAAGGCGGATGTGCGTTAGTTGTTTCGAGTCGCCCCGCCGGTTCCGCCGCGCCTCTCGCAACGGGCTTACCCCGACCCCGTAGGAGCCCGCTTGCGGGCGATGCTCTTGGCTGTCGATGTACATCCAAAGCGAGAAGCATCGCCCGCGAGCGGGCTCCTACAAAGGCGGGTGGGGGTGTCGGGGACTTCAGCGCTTGCCGCGCATTAAACGAATCAGCCAGCCCATCGCGAACAGGCCCAGCAGCAGGCCGATGCCGGCACCCCACAGGGCGCCGGTGCGGCCGGCGGCGAGATAGCCGATTCCGAATCCGAGCAGAAACAACAGCGGCAGTGGCAGGCAGCCCATCGACGGCGTCCGTTGGCGACACAACGCACGAGCATGCCGCAGATGCGGTGAGGGTGGCGCCGAAGCCGGCGTTGGCGTGCCATCGGCGCACGTTGCATCATGGGCCTTTACCCCACCCCCGAAAGATGCCCATGGACGTGGACGCGCGCCCGCAACCGCCTTATGCCCGTGCGCCGGAAGGTGTGCTGGATTCCCGTCCCGTGGCCGATGGACAGATGCTGGTGCGCCGGCATTGGGCGCTGCCCGGGGCCAGTCGCGCGGTGCTGCTGGTGCATGGCCTGGGTGAGCACAGCGGCCGTTACCGTCACGTCGCCGCCTGGTTCAACGCGCGCGGCTACGACGTGCTGGGCTACGACCAGCGCGGCCACGGTCTGAGTCCCGGGCCGCGCGGGGCGCTGTCGCGGGACGACGATCTGCTGTCCGACCTCGCCGCCGTGTATGCGGACTACGCGGGGTCTGCACCGGCGCTGCCGCTGCTGCTCGGTCACAGCATGGGTGGCCTGGTGGCGGCGCGCGCCGTGCTCGACGGGCGCGTGACGCCGGCCGCGCTGGTGCTGTCCTCGCCGGCCTTCCTCAACCATGAGGCGAGGTGGCTGCAGTTGCTGGCGGCGGGGCTGGCGCGCACGCTGCCGAACCTGCCGCTGCGCACCGGGCTGGCGGTGGATCACCTCTCGCACGACGCCTCGGTGGTGGCGGCGTATCGCCACGACCCGCTGTGCAGCGCGCGCATCACGCCGCGGATGGCCGACTTCATCTTCCGCGCCGGGCCCTCGTGCCTCGCCGACGCCTCGCGGCTGGCCGTGCCGACCCTGCTGCTCGCGGCCGGCGCCGATCGCCTGGTGGACGCCGCCGGCAGCCGCGAGTTCGCCGCCGCCGCGTGGGCCACGCGCCAGCTCACCGCGCGCCATTTCGACACGCTGTACCACGAGCTGTTCAACGAGGCCGAGCCCGCGCGCAGCCAGGTGATGAAGCAGCTCGGTGACTGGCTGGCGCGTCTGCCGGGCTGAGTTTTTCCCTTCATTCGTGCTGGGCACTGCCCGTGACGGCGGGCCGCGCCAGACGGCCGTGGGCGCAGGCGCTTGACTCCGGGACTGTCGCCCGGAGGCACGGCACGAAGTTTCCGCCCTGCCGGGTCCGGCACGGCTTACATCGGCTGCCGTCGCGAGCATAGACTGCCGCCCATGCGCGCCCGCGATCTCGGGTTTTTGCTGGCCTTCTCCACGGCACTGTTGCCGGCCGGAGCGTGGCAGCTCATGCGCTTCGGTGTGCCGCCCGGGCTCGCCGCCTGGTTCCCAGTGGTGTTCATCTTCGTCGTGGTGCCGTGGATCGACGCGCTGTGCGGCGACGAGCGGCGCAACGAGGACGACGCGGCTGCGGTCACCCGACTGGAGCATGCCCACTACTTCCCCATGCTCACCGCGCTGGTGGTGCCGGTGTGGCTGGGCCTGCTGGCGTGGTGCACGGCGCGTTTCGCGGCGCTGGATTCGCTGCCGGCGAAGCTGGGCTGGCTGGTGTCCACGGGCGTGATCGGCGGGGTGCTGGCGATCAATCCGGCGCACGAGCTGATCCACAAGTCCACGCGCTGGGAGCCGCTGCTCGGCGGCCTGCTGCTCACCTCGGTGGGCTACGCCGGCTTCAAGGTGGAGCACGTGCGTGGGCATCACCTGCACGTGGCCACGTCGGAGGATTCGTCCTCGGCGCGGCTGGGTGAGTCGGTCTACGCCTTCGTGCCACGCGCGCTGTGGCGCAACGTGCGCAACGCCTGGCGGCTGGAGGCGCAGCGCCTGCGCGGGCGCGGTCGCTCGCCGTGGTCATGGCGCAACGAGATGGTGGCTTGGACTGCGTTGTGGCTGGCCTTCATGGCCGCTTTCGCGTGGGCCGGCGGGTGGCGCGCGCTGGGGTTCTTCCTGCTGCAGGGGGTGATCGCCGCGGCCACGCTGGAGGTGATCAACTACGTGGAGCACTACGGCCTGGAGCGGCAGCTGATCGCCCCCGGCCGCTACGAGCGCGTCACTCATCACCACTCCTGGAACGCGCCGCAGCGCTACACCAACTGGCTGCTGTTCAACCTGCAGCGCCACTCCGATCACCACGCCGTGGCGCGCCGACGCTACCAGGTGCTGCGCCACCACGGCGACAGCCCGCAGCTGCCGGCCGGCTACGCCACCATGTTCGTGCTGGCCCTGGTGCCGCCGCTGTGGCGCCGGGTGATGAATCCGCGGGCGCTGGCCTTTCGCGTCCCAAGCGAAACAGGAGCGTTCTAGCCGCGCGGCAAAAGCAGGGCATAGCGTTTGCCTTGGTCTATCGAGGTGTCGGGGGGGGCGAGCGAGCAGATCGTGGGCGTCGAGGCGGCTTGGCGCTCGCCGCTTTAGCCCTCTCCCCTGAGCGGACTCGGGGGAGAGGGTTGGGTGAGGGGGGTGATTTGGAGGTTAGTTGTCCGCGGGGTAGCGGCGGTCGCTAGGAAGCCAGAGCCCCCTCACCCCGACCCTCTCCCCCGAACGGTGAGGCCGTTCAAGGGAGAGGGAGCAAGGCGGTGGACTTCGAGGTAGCGGGGCGCTCGCTGATTTAGCCCTCTCCCCTGAGCTTGCTCGGGGGAGAGGGTTGGGTGAGGGGGCGATTTGGAGGCTGGTTGTCTGCGGGCGCAGCGGTGGTCGCTCGGAAGCCAGAGCCCCCTCACCCCGGCCCTCTCCCCCGAACGATGAAGCTGTTCAGGGGCGAGGGAGCACGGCGGTGGGCTTCGAGGGCCGTTATTCATTACGAGGGACCGGGGATTCAGGTCTTCTTCTCCGAACAGCAAACCCCTTCGAGGGAGAGGGAGCGGATCGTGGGCGTCGAGGTGGCGCAGCGCTCGCTGCTTTAGCCCTCTCCCCTGAGCTTGCTCGGGGGAGAGGGTTGGGTGAGGGGGCGATTTGGAGGTTGGTTGTCCGCGGGGCAGCGGCGGTCGCTCGGAAGCCAGAGCCCCCTCACCCCAGCCCTTTTCCCCGAACGGCGAAGCCGTTCAAGGGCGAAGGGGCAGATCGTGGGCGTCGGGGTGGCGCGGCGTTCGCCGCTTCAGCCTTTCCGCCGATCGATGAAGCTGTTCAGGGGAGAGGGAGCCGGGCGTGGGGGCGCGTCACTCGCGCGGTGGAATGACGCATGGATTTGACGTAGGTCAGCGCCGGCCGGGTGCTGCGTACGCACAATGGCGCCATTAAACAGGGGAGGCAACATGCCGAATACGGAGTATTACAACGACAAGGTGGTGCGGCAGTTCCTGCTGGCCGCTGCGGTGTGGGGCATCATCGGCATGTCGTTCGGCGTCTACGCCGCGGCCGAGCTGATGTGGCCGGCCCTCAATTTCGACATCCCCTGGATGACCTTCAGCCGGATCCGGCCCGATCACACCTTCGGCGTGATCTTCGCCTTCGGCGGCTCGGCGCTGATGGGCACCTGCTACTACGTGGTGCAGCGCACGGGACACGCCCGTCTCGCGCTGGGCAAGCTGGCCGAATTCACCTTCTGGGGCTGGCAGCTGATCTGCGTGCTGGCGATGGTGACCATGCCGCTGGGGATTACCCAGAGCAAGGAGTACGCCGAGCCGGAGTGGTTCATCGACATCCTCATCGCGGTGGTGTGGGTGAGCTTCGGCGTGGTGTTCTTCGCCAGCCTCACCCGGCGGCGCATCCAGCATATCTACGTGGCGAACTGGTACTACGGCGCGTTCATCATCGCGGTGGGCCTGCTGCACATCGTCAACAACATCGCGCTGCCGGTGTCGCTGTGGAAGTCCTACCCGGTGTACTCCGGCGTGGTCGATGCGATGGTGCAGTGGTGGTACGGCCACAACGCGGTGGCGTTCTTCCTCACCGCCGGCTTCCTCGGGATGATGTACTACTTCGTGCCGCGTCAGGCGCAGCAGCCCCTGTGGAGCTACCGCTTCTCCATCGTGAATTTCTGGGCGCTGATCTCGGTGTACATGTGGGCCGGTTCGCACCACCTGATGTACACGGCGCTGCCGGATTGGGTGCAGTCCGTCGGCATGGCGTTCTCGCTGATCCTGCTGATGCCCAGTTGGGGCTCGGCCGCCAACGGCCTGCTCACCTTCAACGGTTCGTGGGAGAAGCTGCGCACCGACCCGGCGGCGAAGTTCATGGTGATGTCGCTGGTGTTCTACGCGGCGGCCACCTTCGAGGGCTCGATGATGGCGGTGAAGACCGTCAACTCGCTCTCGCACTACACCGACTGGACCATCGCCCACGTGCATTCGGGCTCGCTCGGCTGGGTGGCGATGATCACCATCGGCTCGCTCTACGCGATGGCGCCACGCGCGCTCGGCCGACCCGCGATGTACTCGCGCAAGGGCATGGAGTGGCACTTCTGGCTGCACATGGCCGGCACGCTCTTGTACGTCGGCTCAATGTGGACCGCCGGCGTCACCGAGGGCGTGATGTGGCGCGCCACGCAGCCGGACGGCTCGCTCACCTACGCGTTCATCGACAGCCTGGTCGCCGTCAAGCCGATGTACCTGATCCGCTGGGGCGGCGGCCTGCTGATCCTGTCGGGCATGTGGGTGATGGCGTGGAACCTGTGGCACACCGCGGCCGATGCCCGCGCGCACCTGATCAAGCCGATCCCGGTGCCGATCCCCGAGCCGGTGCCGCACCAGGTGCCCGCCCCGCTGCCGGCCGCAGGCTGAGGAGAGCACCATGGCCTACAAACATTTCGAAGCGATCGAGAAGCACGCCGGCCTGCTCGGTGTCCTCATCGCGATCATGGTGTCGATCGGCGGGCTGGCCGAGATCACCCCGCTGTTCATGGAAGCCCACGCGGTGAAGGCGCCGCCGGGGGTGAAGCCTTACGACGCGCTGCGCCTGGCCGGCAAGGACATCTACGTGCGCGAGGGCTGCTACCTGTGCCACTCACAGATGATCCGCGCGCTGCGCGCAGAAACGCAGCGCTACGGCCACTTCTCCGAGGCGGAGGAGTCGGTGTACGACCGCCCGTTCCAGTGGGGTTCCAAGCGCACCGGGCCGGACCTCGCCCGCGTCGGCGGCAAGTACTCCGACCAGTGGCAGCGCCTGCACCTGATGAACCCGCGTCAGGTGGTGCCGGTATCCAACATGCCCGGTTACCCGTGGCTGGCCGAGAAGAAGCTCGACGTGGCCGATATCCAGGCGCGCATGCGCACGCTGCGCACGCTGGGTGACCCGTACAGCGATGCCGACATCGCCGCCGCGCCGGCCGCGCTGGACGGCAAGACCGAGATGGACGCGCTGATCGCCTACCTGCAGGGCCTGGGCATCAGGAACGAGCCGGTGGCCGCGGCCAAGACGGCGGGAGCGGCGCCATGATCAGTCCTGTGTGGGGTCACGTCACCGGGGTGGTGACCGTCGTGCTGATGGTCATCTTCGTCGCGATCTGGATCTGGGCCTGGCGCAAGCATCATCGCGCCACGTTCCAGCGCATGGCCGCGCTGCCGATGGAAGACGGCGCACCGAATTCGGAGGAGCACGCATGAGCACGGGCTGGTCGTTGTGGGTGATGTTCCTGATCGTGCTCAATCTGGGCATCACGCTGTTCCTGTTCCTGTGGGGTCCGCGCGCGAAGATTCCGGTGCAGCCGGACGGCACCAGCGGCCACGTGTGGGCGCACGGCGTGCTGCGCGAGGGCGTGCGCAAGCTGCCGCTGTGGTGGCTGCTGTTCTCCGGCGCCATGTTCGTTGTGGGGTTCGCCTACCTGGCGCTGTACCCGGGGTTCGGCAATCACAAGGGCATCCTGGGCTGGACCGCGCACGGCGAGCTGGCGCGCGACGTGGCTGCCAACGACGCCAAGCTCGACGAGCTGCTGGTGCGTTTCCGCCAGTATCCGGTGGAGCAGCTGGCTGGCGATCCGTCGGCGATCCAGATGGGCAAGCAGCTGTTCCTCGACAACTGCGAGGCCTGCCACGGTCGCGAAGGCCGAGGCAACACGCTGCTCGGTGCGCCGAACCTCACCGACCACGACTGGCTCTACGGCGGCGACGGCAAGGCCATCCTCACCAGCATCCAGAACGGCCGTGCCGGTGTGATGCCGCCGTGGTCCAGCCTGGGCGAGCAGAACGTAAAGAACCTCGCGCAGTACGTGCTGAGCCTGTCCGGCGCGCCGCACGACGCGGCGATGGCGGCGGCCGGCCAGCCGCTGTTCGCCACCTGTGCCGCATGCCACGGGCCGGAGGGCAAGGGCAACCAGGCGCTGGGGGCGCCCAACCTCACCGATACCATCTGGCTGCACGGCGGCACCGTGGCCGACATCGAGCGCACCATCGGCGGCGGTCGCCAGGGCGCGATGCCGGCGTGGAGTTCGCGCCTGACCGAAGACCAGATGCGCGTGCTCGCCGCCTACGTCTACCACCTCGCCCATCCGGCCACGGCGGCCGCACCCGATGTCCAGGCCGCCCGCTGATCGCAGCGGCGCCTGGTACCGCCAGCCGGTGCTGTGGCTGGGCGCGGCGGTGTTCACCGCGTCGATGGCTGGCTGTATCTGGATCATCATGGTCGGCGCACGGCACGACGACGTGCCGGTCGATGCGCCGCACCCGGTGTTCGGCGTGCCCGCACGCCATGCCGCGCCGGCCGCCTCGACGCCTGCGCCGGCGTCCACCGCGCCATGAACAGCGCCTGGGCCCAGCCGCAGCTGGCCGCGCAGGTGCTGCGGCCGCGGCGCGACGGTCGCGCCGAAGTGACCCTGCGCGTGGCGCCGCTGGCCGACGCCCGCCGCGTGCTGCGGCTGGAGCAGGCGCTGCGCGCTCTGCCCGGAGTGCAGCGGGTGGGTGTGGACGTAGCCAGCCAGCGCGTGTCGGTGGTGTGGGAACCGGCACGCCAGAGCCTGCCCGGTCTGCTCGACGCGATCGCCAGTATCGGCTGCCGCGCGCAGCCGCTGCCGCGCGCACGGGTGGATGAAGACCCGCGCCGCGAGGCGCACGACGCGCTCAAGCGCCTGCTGGTGGCCGGCATGTGTGCGATGCAGGTGATGACCTACGCGTTCGTGATCTACCTCGGCGTGGTCGACTTCGTCGACTTCAGCACGCGCAACCTGTTCCGCTGGCTGGGGCTGTTCACCACGCTGCCGATCGTGTTCTATGCGGCGCTGCCGTTCTACCTCGGCGCCCTCGACGAGCTGCGCGCGCGCCGCTTCGGCATCGACCTGCCGGTGGCGCTGGCGGTGCTGCTGGTGTTCGCCGCCAGCACCTGGAACACCTGGCGCGGCGTCGGCGAGATCTATTTCGATTCGGTAAGCATGTTCGTGTTCCTGCTGCTGCTGGCGCGGCACATCGAGATGCGCGCGCGCCATCGCAGCGGCGCACTGGGCGATGCCGCGGTGGACGCCGCGCCGCTGCTGGCCGAACGCTGGCGCGCCGACGGCACGCTGGAAACGGTGGCCGCGCTGGCCCTGCTGCCGGGCGATCGCGTTCACGTGGCCGAAGGCGGCACAGTGCCGGCCGACGGCATGCTGGAAAGCGCGTGGGCGGAGCTGGACGAATCGCTGCTGTCGGGCGAGTCGCGGCCGCAGCGGCGCGCCGCCGGCGCCGCGGTGGTGGCCGGCAGCGTGCTGGTGTCCGGCACCGCGGAGTTGCGCGTCACCCACAGCGGCGAGGCCACCGCCGCCGCGCGCATCGGCGCGCTGGCGCGGCGCGCGCGCGGCAGCCGGCTGGCCCGCCTGCGCCACGGCGGCGATCCGGCGGTGGCGCGCTTCGTCGCGCGCGTGCTGGTACTCACCGCACTCACCGCGCTGGGGTGGCTGCTGGTGGATCCTTCGCGCGCGTTCGAAGCGGCCGTGGCGGTACTGGTGATCGCCTGCCCTTGCGCCTTCGCACTCACTGCGCCGGCCACGCGCACGCGTGCGTTCGGCGTACTCGCCGCGCGCGGCGTGCTGGTCACCGACGCCGTGGCGTTGGAAACGCTGGCCCGCGTCGACTACGCATTGTTCGACAAGACCGGCACGCTCACCGAACCGCAGTTCACTCGCGCGGCAATCCATCCGCAGCGCGGGCTCGATGTCGATCACTTATTGCGCCTGGCCGCGGCACTCGCGCAGGAGAGCAGCCACCCGCTGGCGCGCGCGCTGACCCGCCTTGCCTTCGCCGGCCCTGCCGCGGCGCCGCTGACGGCGCGCGATGTGCGCGTGCATGCCGGCGCGGGCGTGTGTGGCGTGGTGGAGAACGTGCCGCTGTGGCTGGGTCGCGCCGACTTCGCGCTCACCGCCAGCGGCCAGAAGGATACGGGGGAGGGAACGGCCGGCACGCTGGTGCTGGCCGATGCGCAGGGCGAGCTGGCCCGCTTCGCGGTGGACGACGGGCTGCGCGACGCGGCCCGCACTACCGTCGCCGAGCTGCGCGCGCAGGACGTGACGCTGGCCATCGCCAGCGGTGACGATCTGGCGCGCGTAGCCACGGTGGCGCATGCGCTGGAGGTGGACGCCTGGTCTGCCCGCCAGTCGCCAGCGGACAAGCTCGCCCTGCTGCAGGCCGCAAGCGCCGACGGCCGCGTCACCCTGGCGGTGGGCGACGGCAGCAACGATGCGCCGGTGCTGGCCGGGGCGGATGTTTCCGCCGCACTGGCCAGCGGCACCGAGCTGGCGCAGGTGCATGCCGATCTGCTGCTCGCGGATGGACGTCTGGACGGCCTGCTCGACGCCCGCGCCGTGGCCATGCAGATGCAACGCATCGCCGCGCAGAGCCGGCGCTGGGCGCTGGGCTACAACCTGGTGGCGGTCCCGTTCGCCGCGTTCGGCCTGGTGCCGCCGTGGCTGGCCGGCATCGGCATGGCGCTGAGTTCGCTCGGCGTGGTGCTCAATGCGCTGCGCGTGGGTCGCACCGCCGCCGCATCGCCGGTGCTGCGCGCATGAACATCATCCTGGTGCTGATTCCGGTGACGCTGCTGGTGGTGGGCGTGGGCGTGGCGCTGTTCTTCTGGGCGGTGAACCACCAGCAGTTCGACGACCTGGACAGCCCCGGCATCGTGCCGTTGCTGGAGGATGATCCAGATCAGGGCGCGCGCGCCGGCACGCGCGCATCCTCCGAGGCCACGGATGCGGTCGGCCCAACATCCGACGACATGGCCGACCGCTTCGATCCCCCGCCTCCGCGCGCCTAGCCCTCCCCGGCGGCGCGCATCGCTCGAGTCAACGCCCGCATGCATGCCGCCGTCACGCCCCCCAGCGAAGCCGAACTGGCCACCCTCGTCGACCGCTTCTACGAGCAGGTGCGGCGCGATCCCGAGCTCGGTGCCGTGTTCAATCCGGCGGTGCACGACTGGGCCGAGCACAAGCAGCTGCTGACCACGTTCTGGTGCTCGGTGGCGCGCCGCGCCAACAGCTACCGCGGCAACCCGATGGCCGCGCACCAGCGCCACCCGGTGCGTGCCGAGCACTTCGATCGCTGGCTCGCGCTGTGGCGCGCCACCTGCGCCGAGGTGCTGGACGCGAGCGGGGCGGCACTGATGATCGACTACGCCGAGCGCATCGGGCAGAGCCTGAAACTCGGGCTGGGCCTGCGTCCGCGCGGGCGCGACCTCGGCGTGCCGATCGTGGCGCGGCGGCCGTGAGCATCGCGACCGACCTGCTGCCCTTGCCGTCGTCTGGCCGCGAGTGGGTGCACGGTGCGCTCGAATGCCTGGCGCAGGAGGCCGCACGCTCGGCCGACACGCATTTGCTCAAGCTCGATCTGCCGGCCTTCCCCGGCATCGACATCTACCTGAAGGACGAATCCGCGCATCCCAGCGGCAGCCTCAAGCACCGCCTCGCGCGCTCGCTGTTCCTGTACGCGCTGTGCAACGGTCGCCTGCACGCGGGGCAGACCGTGGTGGACGCCTCCTCCGGCAGCACCGCCATCTCCGAGGCGTGGTTCGCGCGCCTGCTCGGCCTGCCGTTCATCGCGGTGATGCCGGCCGGCACCGCGCCGGGCAAGGTGCGCGACGTGCAGGCGCTGGGCGGACGCTGCGACCTGGTCGACGACCCGGCCGAAGTGCTCGCCGCGGCGAACGCGCACGCGGTCCACGGCGCCTGCTTCCTCGACCAGTTCGGCCTGGCCGATCGCGCCACCGACTGGCGCGGCAACAACAACATCGCCGAGTCGATCCTCGGCCAGATGGCGCGCGAACGCTCGCCCGAGCCGACCTGGATCGTCTGCAGCGCCGGCACCGGCGGCACCTCGGCGACCATCGGCCGCTACCTGCGCTATCGCCGCCTGCCCACCCGCCTGTGCCTGGCCGAACCGACCGGCAGCGCCTTCGTCGAAGGCTGGCGTCGACACGATCGCCACGCGGTGGCCAGCCGGCCGACCGTGATCGAAGGCATTGGCCGGCCCCGGGTGGAGCCGGGCTTCGTGTTCGAGGTGGTCGACCGCGTGCTGGAAGTGCCCGATGCGGCATCCATCGCCGCCGCGTGGCTGCTGGAGGAGCTGCTCGGTCGCCGCTACGGCGGCTCGTCCGGCACGCAGTTCGTCGCCTGCCTGCGGCTGGCCGCGGCCATGCGTGCGCGCGGCGAGCGCGGCAGCATCGTCAGCCTGTTGTGCGACCGCGGCGAGCGCTACACCGAGACGCTGTTCGACCGCGCGTGGCTGCGTGCGCACGGCATCGACACCGCGCCGTGGGAGGCGCGCCTGCGCGCGGTGCTGCGCGACGGCCGCGGCTTCGACGACGACGGCGCGGTGATCTGAGCTACCTCTCCTGAGGCGTCGCCGGCGCGGCCCAGCCCGGATCGGCGAAGTAGCGCGGGTAGTCGGCGACCGCCTCGCGCATCGCCTGCACCTGGGCCATATTGTCCGGGTGTGTCTTCAGCGCCTGCGCGGCGGCGAGCAGCGGCACCAGCATGTGGTGCAGCACGACGTCGCGCTCTTCCGGCAGCTTGCAGGTGGCGAAGATGTCGGCGGCGGCCTGTTCGATCAGGCCAACCCGGTCCAGCGCCATCGTGGCGTCCATGTGGCCCATCTCGTAGTGGCGCAGTTCCTCCAGTGCAACGTGGATACGGCCCATGCCGCCCTGCAGCGCGTCGTCGGCGGGCCAGCGCGCGGCTGGTGCGGGTGCCGGTGCGGTATCGCCGGGCGCGGCGTGATGTGCGTGCTGCGCGAAGGCCGCACCGGGGAAAGGCAGCGCGAGCAGGCCGAGGAAAAAGACGCGAGCGATATTCATGGCTTTGTCCCGGCAAGTTGGCGCACGGCGGTGACGAAGGCCGGATCGGTGCGCCCGATGATCGTGCTGCGCGCCACGATGCGGCCGTCCGCATCGAGCAGCAGCAACACGCTGGAATGGTTGAAGTCGCCGTTCGGCAGCGGGCGGTATTGCACGCCGAGCAGGGCGGCGATGGCACGCGTGTCGCCCGGCGTGGCGTGCGCCAGCGTCCACCAGCGCAGGTCGAGCCGGTGCGCGGCGGCGTAGCGGCGCAGCGCGTCGGTGTTGTCGCGCGCCGGGTCGAAGCTGATCGCCAGCAGGCCCAGCGCGGCCGGATCGCCGGCGGCGCGGCGGGTGGCCTTCATGGTGTCGATGATCATCGGGCAGACCATGGTGCACGAGCTATAGAACATGCTCACGATCTGTGGCGTGCCGCGGCGCGCGGCCCACGGTGCGGTGTGGCCGTCCTGGTCGGTGAGGGTGGCGGCGAGCTGGTAGACCGAGTCGCCGGGCAGCGTGGGGGCCGGGCTTGCCGGTGCGGCGAGGGCGTTGCCTGACAGCAGGGCGCCGAGCAGGAGGAGGGCGAACCGTTTCATGGGGTGCTCGCTTCGGGGGCGGTGGATGTGGTGCGCGTGGGGGATGGAGGAGATGCGTCGAGGTGCGCGCTCGCCAGCGGGCGCGCGCAGCGGAAGCCGAGGTTGGGTGTGGTGTCGACGGCCTTCAGCGCGGACAGCATCGCCACCCGCATCAGCGTGGCGTAGTTCTCCTTCTGCTGCAGGCTGATCGCGCCGGCACCGCAGAACTTCAGCTTGTCGGCGCCGTCCTGGTCGCGACTGTCGCTGCCCACCAGCAGGGCGTTGAAGTCGTCCACCCACTCCCACACCAGGCCGTTGAGATCGCGCACGCCGTGCAGGTCGGCCGCGCCGCCGATCGCCGGCAGCGCGTGCGAGGACGGGCGGCTGTACCAGTCCAGCACGCGCTCGCGCCAGGCCGAATCGCTGCGCGCGTCGGCGCGGGTGGCGTCTGCCGCGGCGGCCATCTCCCACTCGTACCAGTTCGGCAGGCGGGCGTGTTCGCTCTCGCAGTAGGCCTGCGCGGCGAACCAGCTCACCCGGGTGACCGGCTGTGCCGGCAGGGCATCGGGGCCGAGTGCGTCCGCAGCGGCCCAGTGCGACAGGTAGCGGCCGTCGGCGAAGATCGGCGCCACCCGATCGCGCCGCCACTGCGGATGCTTGATCACGAAGGCCAGGAACTCGGCGTTGGTCACCGGCTCGCTGCGCAGCGCGAACGGCACCACCTGCGCCGGCGCATCCTTGCCGTCGGCCGGCACCACACTGGCGAAACGGCCACCGGGCAGCGGCCGGTAGTCCGCTGCGCTGGCCACGGCCGGTGCAGCAGCCAGCGCGAGCATCGCGATCAGCAGCGCGCGGGCGCGCATCGGCTCAGTGCTCCGCAGTGGGCGCGGCGGCCGGCTGAGCGCGCACCTTGGTCACCTCGTCCTTGCTCACCTGGCCACCGGGATTGTCCCAGCTGTTGAGCACGTAGGTGAGGATGTTGGCTACCTCGTCGTCGGTGAGCTGGGTCATCGGCGGCATCACCGAGTCGTACTCCTTGCCGTTGACGGTGACCTTGCCCGTGAGCCCGTGCAGCGGGATGCCGATCAGGTGCTCGCGCGTCTGCTTGGCGAGGTAGTCGGACTTGGCCAGCGGCGGGAACACCCCCGGCAGGCCCTGACCGTTGGCCTGGTGGCAGACCGAGCAGGTACCGGTGAACAGTTGCTTGCCCGCGGCGATCTGGTCGGCCTTGCTCAGCGTGCCGGCGGCATTCGCCTTGGCCGCCGTGCTCACCGCGTGCAGGTTGGGCTCGGCGCGGTCGCCGAGGTAGACCGAGTCCACTTCCTTGCCCGAATAGATCGCCTTGTTCTCCGGGCCGTCGACTTTCAGGATGCCCAGCGCGCCCTTGTTGAAGGCGCGGAAGATCGAGTGGTCCACCAGCACGTAGCTGCCCGGCACCTGGGTCTTGAACTCGACCATCGCCGCGCCGCCGGAGGGGATCAGCGTGGTCTGCACGTTGTGCTGCTCCACGGTGCCGCCTTCCTGGCGCACGGTGTCGAAGATCTCGCCGATCACGTGAAAACTGGAGACCAGGTTCGGGCCGCCGTTGCCGATGAACAGCCGCACCTTTTCACCGACCTTGGCGGTCAGGGCCTTGTCGCCGGTGAGCGCGCCCTCGTGGCCGTTGAACAGCACGTAGGTCGGCTTCTCGTCGATCGCCTTGTCCATGTCGAAGGCCTGGTGGCCCTTCTCGCGGTACTTGCCCACCGTGTAGAAGTCGCCCTGCATCACGTAGTACTCGTGGTCGACCTTGGGCATGCCCTCCGGCGGCTCGACCAGGATCAGCCCGTACATGCCGTTGGCGATGTGCATGCCCACCGGCGCGGTGGCGCAGTGATACACGTACACGCCCTGGTTGAGCGCCTTGAAGGTGAACTGCGACTCGTGCCCCGGCGCGGTGAAGCTCGACGCCGCGCCGCCGCCGGGGCCGGTGACGCCGTGCAGGTCGATGTTGTGCGGCATCTTCGAATCGGGCGAGTTCTTCAGGTGGAACTCCACCGTGTCGCCCTGGCGTACGCGGATGAAGCTGCCCGGCACGGTGCCGCCGAAGGTCCAGTAGGTGTAGCTGACGCCCTCGGAGATCGGCATCTCCTTCTCGATCACTTCCAGCTCCACGATCACCTTGGCCGGGTAGTTGCGGTGGATCGGCGGCGGCACGTTCGGCGGACTGGTGAGCACGGCGTGGATCGGCTCGCCCTGCGGCGGGCCGAAGTCACCCGGGTCGGTGGCCGACGCCGCCGCCGCGGCGGTCGGTGCGGGTGGCGCGGCTCCGGTGGAGCCCGTGGCTTCGGGCTTGCCCGAGCAGGCGGCCATCGCCAATACGCTGGCCGTGGCCAGCAACATGCGCAGCATCTTCGACATGATCCTTCCCCTTCGTTTCCGTACGAGCAGGTTAGGGCGTCGACAGGCGGCACCCCTGACGCAGATCAGCCAGAAAAGCTTACGCCTGCACTGCGACAAGCCGCCACGCCCTGGCGCTCAGCCCGGCTTGCCGTCCGCGCGCGGGGTCAGGTAGATCCAGGCCGAGCGCAGCACCCACGGCGCGAAGGCGATCAGCCAGCCCGCCGCGGCGAGCACCAGCCAGCGGTAGCTGTCCAGCCCCAGTTCGGCGCGCACGCGCAGCGCCACCACACCCTGCAGCAAGACGAAGCACAACCACGGCACCGCGCCCATCTGCAGCAGGCGGCCGGAATGGCCCTGCGTCACCCGCGTCACCATCGCCACCAGCATCGAGCCGAAGTAGCCGATGGTCAGCACGTGCAGCGGGGCCAGCCCGAGCACGTTCTCACCGGTAGCCAGCTGCCACGCGCTCTGCAGCGCGTACAGCGCGAACGCCACGGGCAGCCACGCAAACGCCAGATGCAGCGCCAGCAGCAGGCCCGGCCGGCGCGCCTGCCACGGCCGCCACATCAGCGCGTGCGTGGCGAACAGCAGCGCCAGCGATGCATCGGCCAGCCAGCGCCAGGCCTGCGCGCCGGCCAGCTCGAGCGCTACGTGCGCCGTCAGCAGCGTCCACGCCAGCACCAGGCTCGCGCGCGGCCGCCACATGCGGTAGCCGGGGATCACGTTCGCGCTGAAGAACGGAATCATCCGGTGGCACACGCTGAAGTAGATCGGCAGCAGGAAGCCGAACACGCCCAGCCGGATCGCCAGCGTCATCGCCACCGGCGGGGCGCCGGACAGCGCGGCCAGTCCGGCGATCAGTCCCCCGCTGCCCACCGCCAGCGCCCCCAGGTACGACCATGCATGCGCCTGCCGTGCCGTGGAAGCGGCCAGCACCTGGGCCAGCGTGACCAGCGCCACGCCGTAGCCGATGGCGATCAGCAGCACGCCCGCGCGCAACAGCGCGAGGCTGCCGAGCAGGCCGGCATGCGCCAGCAGATAGCCGCCGAACACCGTGCCGGCCACCGGCACGTAACGCCGGCGCGGCAGCGCGGTGCGGTCCAGCCAGCGGGGAAACACGGTGAGCAGGAAGCCGAACATGAAAAGCGGCAGCATCCCGTAGACGGTGAGCAGCGCATGCCCCCACGTCGGGGGCACCGGCGGCTGCGGCCAGTGCCCCCAGCCGTAGCGCAGCGACGCCAGCTGCAGCGCCCACCACGCCATGCTGATGAGCACCGCACAGGTACCGGCGAAGAACAGCAGGCGATGCGGCGCTTGGGCGAGGATGTCCGGCACGGGCAGCGGCGTGGGCGGGGTGATCACGGTAGCGCGCATGACGGCACTCGGAACGAAGCGAGGCCACCATGCTGGTGACGGTGCCGGGCCGGTGCCCTGATCTGGGTCAGTGTGGGCGGTGTCCGGGAGGTGGCATCACCGCGATTCCCCCGGGCTAGATCGCGCCAAGGCTTTCACCTCAATGTGGTGACAGCCGGGATCGCACGGTGGATTCCCTCCCTGTCCATGCGGGAGTGAGGAGCTATGGCGAGGCACTGGCGAGCGGGAACGCACACCGCCGAGGGCGAGTCGAATCATGGAGCCCGCCGCGCCAACCGGCGTCACGCACGACAGGGCATCGCATCAGCGGCGTCCCAGGCGTTCTCGCGACAGAGGCACGCTCCACAGGAGCACGGCCATCGCGCGTCGCTCAATCCGGCAGCAGGTTCTGCCCGATCTTTTCCAGCCCCTTCACGTCGAGCAGCTCCAGCTCGCGGCCGTCGATGGCGATGAGGTTCTGGCTGCGAAAGCGTGTCAGCACCCGGCTCACCGTTTCCGAGGCCAGGCGCAGGTAGTTGGCGATATCGCCGCGCGACATGCTCAGCGCAAAGCGCGTTCCGGAGAAGCCGCGCGCGGCGTAGCGGCGGCCCAGGTCACACAGGAACGCAGCCATGCGCTCGTCGGCGCTGTGGTCGCCGGCCAGCAGGCTGGCAGTGCCGAGCTCCTTGCTGAGCAGGCGGAACAGATGCTGCTGCACGGCCGGCATGCGCGCAGCCAGCGCACTCATGGCAGGAAACGAGAAGCGGCAGAACTGCGCGTTTTCCAGCGCGATCGCGTCGCACGGGAAATGCTCCGGATAGATCGCGTTGAGCCCGATTACCTCGCCGGGCAGGTAGAAGCCCAGCACCTGCTCGCGGCCTTCCTTGTCGACCAGGCAGGTCTTCACCGTACCGGCGCGCACCGCGAAGATCGCGCGGAACGGATCACCGGTGCGGAACACGTGGTCGCTGGAGCGATAGGGCCCCACGTGCTCCACCAGGCAGTGCAGGGCCTCCAGCTCGGGCTTGCCGTAGCCCACCGCTATACAGGCGCCGGCGAAGGCGCAGGTGCGGCAGAAACGGACCTCGTCGCCATCGTTGGCGATCGGGCTGGGCGGATCGGGCAGGCGGCCTGCCGGATGGCTGGAGCGCATCGTGGGTGACAACCGGTGGCGTGGGTCAGATGGCGCGCGAGTAGCGTGCCGGCGATGCCTCGTCATCGAGATAGGCATCGAAGCACATGGCGATGATACGCAACAGCAGGCGGCCTCGCGAAGTCACCCGGATCATGCGCTCGTCCAGCGTCACCAGGCCGTCATCGGCCATCGCGCGTAGCCGCTCCAGCGCCTGCGCAAAGTAGGTGTCGAACAGCAAGCGGTGGCGCGCGCCGAAGGCAGCCATGTCCAGCTCGCCGTGGCACATCAGCTCGCCGATCGCGGCACGGCGGATCACGTCGTCCTCGTCCAGCAGCAGGCCGCGCGCCACCGGCAGGCGGCCGGCGTCCAGCGCGGCGTAGTAGCCGGTGAGGTCGCGCGCGTTCTGGCTATAGCTGTCGCCGATGCGGCCGATCGCGCTCACGCCCAGGCCCACGATGTCGCAATCGCCGTGGGTGGAATAACCCTGGAAATTGCGCTGCAGCTGGCCGGCGCGTTGCGCCCGCGCCAGCTCGTCGTCGGCGCGGGCGAAATGGTCCATGCCGATGTAGACGTACCCGGCCGCGGTGAGCCGTTCGAGCGCGCGGCCGAACAGCGCCAGCCGGGTCGCCGGATCGGGCAGCTCGGCCGCCTCGATCTGCTGCTGCGCCTTGAACATCGCCGGCAGGTGCGCGTAGCCGTAGACCGCTACACGATCCGGCGCCAGCGCGATCACTTCGGTGAGCGTGCGGTCGAAACCGTCCAACGTCTGCCGCGGCAGGCCGTAGATGAGGTCCACGCTGGCCGAGACGAAGCCCGTTTCGCGCGCGGCGTGCAGCACTTCGGCGGTCTGCGCCACGCTCTGGATGCGGTTCACCGCCGCCTGCACGGCGGGGTCGAAATCCTGGATGCCGACCGAGATGCGATTGAAACCAAGCTCGGCCAGCCCGTGAATGTAGGCCGCGTCGGCGAAGCGCGGGTCGATCTCGATGCCGTACTCGCGCTGCTCGTCGCGGACGAAGCTGAAATGCCGCGCCAGCGACTCCATCAGCTCGCGCATGCGCGGCAGGTCGAGGAAGTTCGGCGTGCCGCCGCCGAAGTGCAGCTGGCGCACCGGGCGGTCGCGGTCGAACAGCGGCGCGATCAGCTCGATCTCGCGATACAGCCGTTCGAGGTAGCGGTCGGCCTTGGTGATGTCGCGGGTGATCACGCGGTTGCAGCCGCAGTAGAAGCACGGGCTCATGCAGAAGGGCACGTGCACGTACAGCGACAACGGGCGCGGGATCGGCTCCTGGTTGGACTGGCGGATCGCCTCGCGCAGCGCCGCCTCGCCGAAGCCCGCATGGAAGTGCGGCGCGGTGGGGTAGCTGGTGTAGCGGGGGCCGGCGGTGTCGTAGCGCTCGATCAGCGCCGGGTCGAAGGCAGGGGCGGCAAGGGCGTGGCTCATGGGGCCAGTGTGCCGGTGGCCCCCGAGTGGGTCTTGACCGAGGTCAAGGCGCGATC
>NZ_JBQCCF010000006.1:0-40662 GCF_051962475.1 Dyella sp. | reverse complement strand
CGACGTCGTGCAGCGGGTCGCAGCCGACGGCGACCAGGTCGGCGGCCTTGCCGGGGGCGATCGAGCCGAGTTCCTTTTCCTTGCCGAGTAGGCGGGCGGCGTCGATGGTGGCTGAGCGGATCGCCTGCAGCGGGGTCATGCCCCAGCGCACCATGTAGGCGAACTGGCGGGCGTTCTGGCCGTGCGGGTAGACGCCGGCGTCGGTGCCGAACGCGATGTGGACGCCGGCCTTCACGCAGCGGGCGAACCCGTCGCGCTGCGCCTGCGTCGTCTCGTCGTTCTTGCGCAGCACGTCGGCGTCCCAGCCGTTCGCCCGGCCCGTCTCGGCGATGTAGTCGCCGGAGTAGATGTCCGCTACCAGGAACGTGCCGGCGGCGGCCATCAGCTGAATGGCTTCGTCGTCGATCAGCGAGCCGTGCTCGATCGAGCGTACGCCGGCGCGGATCGCGCGCTTGATGCCCTCGGCGCCGTGCGCGTGGGCGGCGACGAACTTGCCGCGCTTGGCCGCCTCCACCACGGCGGCATGGATCTCCGCCTCGGTGAATTCCGGTTTGCCCGGCTCGGTGCCGTTGGCGAGCACGGCGCCGGTGGCGATCACCTTGATCAGGTCGGCGCCGTGGTCGAGGATCAGATCTACGTGCTTGCGAACCTGGTCCACGCCCTTGGAGACACCCTGGCGGAATGCCGGTGGCACCACGGTGCCTGCTGGCAGGCCGGTGATCTCGCCGCCGCCGCCGGGTGCGGTGATGTAGGCGCCGGCCGCGAACATGCGCGGGCCGGGAATCTCGCCGGCGTTGATCGCGTCGCGCAGGGCGATGTCGGCGAAGCCGCGGTACACGCCCACATCGCGCACGGTGGTGAAGCCGGCCTGCAGCGTCTTGCGCGCGTTCATCGCGCCGATGAACGCCTGCTGCGCCGGGCTGATCTTCAGTGGCGCAGCAATGTCGGCGGTCTCGGCTTCTTCGGAGATGTGCGTGTGCATGTCCATCAGGCCGGGGACCACGGTCCAGGCGGTCCAGTCGAGCACGCGCGCGCCCTTGGCCGCGTCGGCGGACCAAGGCTGCAGCGCAACCACCTTGCCGGCTTCGATCGACACTGCCTGATCGGCGAGCATCTTTCCGCTGTCGACATCGAGCAGGTGGCCGGCATGCACTACGGTGCGCTCGGCCGCATGCAGCGGAGCGACGATGGCCGCGGTGAACAGCCATGCAGTCAGGGCCTTCTTCATGCGTGCTCTCCCGCGGCGGCGTAGGCCGCGCGCAGCTGGTTGTGGAAGTGCCACACGCCGCTCTCGCGCCGCGGGCACAGCCGGCCGGCCCCGTAGGTGCCGGAAGTGAGGCCACGCTGCACGGCGACGCAGATGTCGATGTCTTCCTGCTGCACCTCGTCGCTGAACTCCTGGTCAGCGGCGATGCGCGCCTGCGCGGCGTCGTCCTGTGCGTAGTAGTAGTCGAACTCCACGCGGCAGCGGTCCGGCGCCAGCGGCACGATGCGGTTGGTCTGCATGCGCCCGGGCATGATGTTGAGCATCACGTTGGGGTAGACGAAGTAGTAGAACGCCTCGCCGTCGCCGTAGATCGCGGTGCTGTTGCGCAACGGCGAGGACTGCAGCGAGTACCAGTCGAACAGCTCGGTGTCGTAGGCGCGGTAGTCCAGCACCTTCGACAGGCCCGGATGCACATGCGGCAGGTGGTAGCCCTCGAGGAAGTTGTCCACGTAGACCTTCCAGTTGCAGTCGATCTCGTAGCTGTCGCGGCGCAGGTAGCGCATGGCCGAAAGATCGATCGGCGCGATGCGCTCGACGATGCCGTCGTAGACCTCGCCGAACGGCGGCACGGCCTCGCCCAGCGCCACGAACACCAGACCCTGCCACTCGTGCACGCGGATCGGCGGCAGTCGGATGTCGGCAACGTCGAAGTTCGCTGCGCCCTGCATCTCGGGCGCGCTGCGCAACTGGCCTTCCAGCGTGTAGGTCCAGCCGTGGTACTTGCAGTGCAGGGCGCGCGCGCCCTTGCCGTTGCACAGCGCCAGCGGCCCGGCGCGATGGCGGCAGACGTTGACGAAGCCGCGCAGCACGCCGTCCTGCCCGCGCACCACGATCACCGGCACGTGGCCGACCTGTTCCACCACGTGGTCGCCCGGTTCGGCGAGCTGGCCCTGGTGTGCCAACAGCTGCCAGCTGCGGGCGAATACCGCACGGTGTTCCATCGCCAGCATCGCCTCGCCCACGTAGTAGCGGGCGGACAGGGCGGTGGCGCGGTCGAGGCCGGGGTGGGAGGTTTCAGCTGGCATGCAATGCTCCGCGATCGGAATAGACTGGCGCGACGACGACGGTCGCTTCGGGGGAGGCCTTATGTTTCGTTTCAAGCTGACGCTGGCGCTGTGCGCGTTGGCCGGACTGGCGCATGCCGCCGACCCTCGCGCGCGCGACCTGGGCATTCCGTTCGACGGCTCCCCCGGGCCGCTGAATGCCATCACCGATGTCGCCGGCGTCACCGTGGGCCAGGTCACCCTGATCCGCGACCTCCCCGACGGTCACAAGGTGCGCACTGGCGTGACGGCGATCCTGCCACGCGGCAAGGCCAGCTACGAGCTCCCCGCGTTCGCCGGCTGGTTCGCGCTCAATGGCAACGGCGAGATGACCGGCACCACCTGGCTGGAGGAGTCCGGCCAGCTCGAAGGCCCGGTGATGCTCACCAATACCCACAGCGTGGGCGTGGTGCGCGACGCGGTGATCGCCGAGCGCGTGCATGCCGGCGGCGCCGACGCCTCGGGCTACTGGTGGTCGCTGCCGGTGGTGGCCGAAACCTGGGACGGTGAGCTCAACGACATCAACGGCTTTCACGTGCATGCCGCGGACGCCGCGAAGGCGCTGCATGAAGCGAAGGGCGGCCCGGTCGCCGAGGGCAACGTCGGCGGCGGCACCGGCATGATCTGCCACGAGTTCAAGTGCGGTATCGGCACCGCCTCGCGGCGCGTGCACATCGGCGAGCGCGACTACACCCTGGGCGTGCTGGTGCAGGCCAACTACGGGCTGCGCGATAGCCTGCGCATCGCCGGCGTGCCGGTGGGCCAGTACCTGCGCGAGGACCGCCTGTACAGCGCCACCAACCCAGCGGCGGTGGACACCGGCTCGATCATCATCGTGGTGGCGACCGATGCGCCGCTGCTGCCGCACCAGTTGAAGCGCATCGCCCGGCGCGCCGGCATGGGCCTGGCACGCATGGGCAGCTATTCCGGCAACGGCTCGGGCGACATCTTCCTCGCGTTCTCCACCGCCAACGCCGATGCGCTGCACGACCGGCCGCTGCAGCAGGCCAGCTTCATCGGCAACGACCATATCGACCCGCTGTTCGAGGCCACCGCGCAGGCGGCGGAGGAGGCCATCGTCAACGCGATGATCGCGGCGAAGGACATGTGCGGCGAGGGCGGACACTGCGCCAAGGCGATCCCCCATGCGGAGCTGGTCGCGCTGCTCAAACGCTTCGGTCGCTACCAGCCGCCGCACTGAGGGAGCCCGGCTCATGGCGCGCTGCCTGCGGCCTTGAGGAAGCGCTCGTACCAGGCGAGGTTGCGGCGCATGCGGTCGAGCAGGTAGCTCGGCACGGCGATCTCGTGGTGCTGGCCGGGGTAGACCACCAGCTCGGTCGGCACGTTGCGCGAGCGCAGCGCCTGGTACATCTGCTCGGCGCCGATGCACGGCACGTTGAAGTCGATCTGGCCGCACTGGAACAGCGTGGGCGTGGTGATGCGGTCGGCGTGCAGGAACGGGTAGCTGGCGCGGTCGTACGCCTCGCGATTCGCCCACGGCGTGCCCAGTTCCAGCTCGTACTCGCGGGCGTACTCGTCGTCGCCGTACATGCCGTAGGTGTTGCCGGTGCCGGCGCCGCTGATCGCCGCCTTGAAGCGGGTGGTGCGGGC
The DNA here is from genome assembly GCF_051962475.1 of Dyella sp. GTDB lineage: Bacteria > Pseudomonadota > Gammaproteobacteria > Xanthomonadales > Rhodanobacteraceae > Dyella_A. Next base: position 36,741 of record NZ_JBQCCF010000006.1, on the reverse strand, counting down.
GATCACCTGGTCAGTGAGGATGGCGCCGTAGCTCCAGCCGCCGATGCCCAGGTGGTCGGGGTCGGTGATGCCGAGCTCGATCACGTGGTCCACGCCAGCCATCAGATCCTGCGTGTCCTTGTTGCCCCAGTCGGCGTAGATGGCGCGGGCGAAGTCGAAGCCACGGCCGGAGCTGCCGCGCGGGTTCACCGCCAGCACGGCGAAACCGTTGGCGGCGTAGACCTGCCAGTCCTCCATGAATTCATGGCTGAACTGGTACACCGGGCCGCCGTGCACGCGCAGGATGGTCGGGTAGCGCCGGCCTTTCACGTAACCGATCGGCTTCACCAGCAAACCGTCGAGTTTGGTGCCGTCGGCGCTGGTGAAGTGCAGCGTCTCGGTGCTTGCCAGCTGCTTGCCGGCCAGCCATTCGTTGTGGTCGGCGAGCGGGCGCAGGTGCTCGCCATCGAGCGCGGCGAGGTTATACGGATGCAGGTCGTCGCCGCCGAGTACGGCGATGCGGCCGTTGCGCGACATCGAGATATCGACGTCGAAACGGTCGCCGTGGGTCAGCTCGGTGACCTTGCCGCTGGCCACGTCGATGCGCGCCAGGTGGGTGACCTCGGCCTGCTCGATCAGCGCATAGACACTGCGTCCGTCCGGCGACCAGTGCGGGTGGGTGAAGCAGCGGTCGATCGGAGCGGGGATTGTCGACTTGCCGCTGGCCACGTCGATCACCGCCAGCTGCCAGGGCGCGTAGTAGATCCAATGGTCCTCGCCGCTTTGCAGGTAGGCGATGCGCTTGCCGTCCGGCGACCAGGCCGGACGCGAGGCCCAGTACGGATCGAGGTCGGAGCCGGGGAAGGTGGTGAGCTGGCGCTCCTGCGCACCGGCGCGGGCGTCGATGACGTAGATGTCGAAGTTGAGGGTGCGGTCCGGGTCGGCGCCGCGCCGGGTGACGTAGGCGATCTGCCGGCTGTCCGGCGACCACGCAGGCAGCTGCTCGTCGTGCGTGCCGGGGGTGAGCTCGGTGGCGGCGCCGCTGGCGAGGTCGACCACGTACAGGTGCTTGTGGCGCGCGCCGAGCCAGCCCGAGTCGTCGTCCTTGAACTGGAAGCGGTCGGTGACGATCGGCGGTGGGTTCTTCGGGTTCGGTGTGCCGGCGGGACGCTCGGGGTCGAAGGCGATCACCGCCAGCTGCCTGCCATCGGGCGACAGCGCGAACTCCTCCACGCCGGCGGGAAGGTGCGTCACCTGCCGCGCTTCGCCGCCGTCGGCGGGCATCGTCCACACCTGCGTGCCGGTGTCCTCGTCGTCCTTGCCGCCGGCGGGCTTGCGGTCGGCCAGGAAGGCGATGAAGCGGCCGTCGCCGGACCACTGCGCCTGCGACTCGTCGGCGTCGGGCGTGTGGGTGAGCTGGGTGCGTGCGCGGCCGTCGAAGCCGACCCGCCACAGGTCAGACTGCGGCTGGTCGCGTTCGGCGTTCGTGGTGGTGACGGTGTAGACCAGCCAACGGCCGTCGGGCGACAGCGCCGGGTCGGCGAGCACGGCGAGGCGATTGAGGTCGGCCGGAGTGAACGGGGCCTTATCGGCTGCGAAGGTGATCAGCGGCAACGCCGCCAGCGCGAGCAGGGCCAGATGCTGCAGGCGGCGCGTCATCGGCCGGCCTCCGCGGTCGTCGTCGATGGGTTACCGGCGGCCAGTGCCCGGTAGGCGTCGCGCGCCTTGTCCAGGTAGTCCAGCGTCATGCGCTTCTCCGCCGCGGTGTTGTAGTCGTCGCGCGCGGCGGCGGCCTCGATGGTGCGGTCCATCCAGTGGGCGAACCACGCGGCATCGTCGCGCGCGCTGGGTGCCAGCACGTGGTCGCCCAGCCACACCGGATTGGTGGTGGCGTAGGGGTAGAGGTCGAGCACTTGCGGATCGGCGCCGTCGTTCCACGCGCGCAGCAGCACCCAGCCGCCGTCGAGGTCGAGATCGCCCTCGGTGTCGAGATGGCGGCGGTCGCCGCCGAGGGTGAAGGCTTTCACCACCTGGCCGTTGTGCACCAGTTCCAGGTGATCCACGGCCACCGGCGAACGCAGCGCCACGCGGTAGTGGTGGTGGCCGGGGGCGAGCTGCGTGCCGGGCCTGGCGCCATCGAGCAGCAGGCCGAGCAGCGGGCCGTTGCTGGCGAAGCCGTGCCCGGCCTTCAGCGCCGCGAGTGCGCTTGCCGCGTCGCGCTGGCCGCCGGTGTCGAGGAACACGCGGTTCATGCCAACCGGGCCGCGCAGCGAGGCGTAGTTGGCCATCGCATCGGTGCCGGCGCCGGTGGGCAGGCGCAGGCCCAGGTTGAGCAGGCGATACCACACGGTGGCGGTGGCCTTGTGGTCGGAGAAGCCCATCACCTCGATGTAGTCGACCTTGCCTTCGATGACGTCGGCGGGCAGCTCGTTGCTGAGCACCGGATCGTGCTGCGGGTCGGGCAATACGTCGAACGGATGCACGTAGCCGACCAGGGCGCCCTGCGCGTGGGCGAGGTCGGCGACGGCGGCATTGGTCGGCCACGGACTGGCCATCGCGGTGTGGCGGTAGGCCGAATAGCCCTGGGTGATGTAGTGGTCGGTGAGGTGCAGCAGGCCGAGGTGGCCCCAGAAACTGGTGTGGTACTCCTGCCCGTGCAGCACCAGGGTTTGCGCGGTGCTGGCCGGGTCGGCGTCGGTGCGGAAGCTGGCGATGTCCGGCACGCGCTCCTCCTTGTTCACCACCAGGTCGTACGCGATGTCGAGATCCTCGGCGCGCGCCTGCAGCGCGAGGTGCGCTGGCGTGTTGCGGTAGTGGCCGCCGTAGTTCATGTGGATGTGCAGGTCGGCGCTGACGAAGTGGCCGTAGGCGTCCGGCAGCGCGTCCGGCGCCAGCGTGGCGGTGAGCTGCACGGGCTTGCCGTTCGACAGGTCGACCGTGCGAAGCCACGGCGCGTAGGCGAAGCCGTGCTGCACCCAGATCGCGGCCTTGCCGCCCGGCACGTCCAGCGTGCACGGCGGCGCGCAGTGGAAGTAGTGCGTCTCGCTGTGCTGAAGGGCGCGGTCGAAGCCGTCGTCGGCGGAGACCCAGGCGTGAGGCGGCGCATAGGCGCGGCCGTCGCTGGCCACGATCGCCACGCGCGCTGGCGTGCGCTGGCCGTGCTCGTCGACGATGTCGAGGGTGAGTTTCGCCGGCGGCGATCGGTAGTGGCGTTGCGTCGCCACCACGTCCTGGCTGGCGCCGCCCAGCGTCTCGATCACGCGCAGTGCGGTGTCGCCATCGCGGTTGTCGACGGCGGCGATGCGCGAGCCGTCCGGCGACCAGCGCGCGTTGCGGCGGTCGAACGCGCCGAAGCTCAGCGGCAGCGGCGCGGCGCCATCGGTGGTGGTGAGCCACAGTTGCTGGTGCTGGCAGCCGTGGTAGCTGGCATAGAGCAGGCGCTTGCCGTCCGGCGCCAGTTCGGGCCGCGCGCTCCAGCTGGTTTCCTCGCTCAGCACGCGGCGACGCTGCGCGGGGTGGTCGACATCCACGGCGAAGATGTCGCCGGTGCCCCAGCCGATCTCCGGGTTGCTGACGTAGTAGATCGTCTTGCCGTCGGGTGACCAGGACGGATTGATGGCGTGGTCGAAGGCCGAGTAGTAGTAGCGGTCCAGCGTGCTCTTGCGCTCGCCCAGCAGCAGGTGCGGGTGGTGCAGGCCGGCGGTATCGATGTCGGCAATGAACAGGTTGAAGTGGCCGGTGCCCTGCGTGGAGACCCAGGCGAGCCGCTTGCCGTCGGGCGACAGCCGCGGCTCCACGTTCACCGCGCCCTGGTCGGTGAGGCGCTGCTCGCGGCCGCTGGCCAGCTCCAGCCGCCACAGCTCCAGCGCGTTGCCGTCGTAGCGGGTGAACACCACGCTGCGGCCGTCGTGCGATACATCGGGCTGGTAGTCGTAGGCGGCCTCGGGATGAGTCAGTTCGGTGGCGTTGTCGTCGCCGATACGCTGGCGCCACAGCGAGCCGCCCATGCTGTAGATGAGCGTGTTGCCGTCCGGCAGGAAGCTGGCCGAGGACGGGCCGGCGGTGAGCTGCGGCAGGTACAGCTCGCGCCAGTAATAGCTGTGCGGCAGGTCGACCTGCTTGAGCACGGGTTCGCGCGCGGCCTGCGCGGACGCCGCACCGAACATCATGACCAGGAAGGTGGCGAGGACGGGGGCGGCGTTCGCGAGGCGTTTCATGCTCAGGCTCCGGCGAGTGCCTGGTCGAGGCTGGTGCGCAGCAGCGCGATCGCCTCGTCCACTTCGGCGGTGCTCACCGTGAGCGGCGGCATGAAGCGCACCGTGCTGGTGCCGCAGGAAAGCAGCAGCAGGCCGTTGTGGTACGCGCGGGTGATCACCGCGTCGCACAGCGCGGTGGCGGGGGTCTTCTTCGCATCGTTCTCGACCAGCTCCATGCCGATCCACAGGCCCTTGCCGCGTACTTCGCCGATGCACGGGTAGTCGCGCTGCAGTTCGCGCAGGCGGGCGATGAAGTGCGCGCCGACCGTGGCGGCGTTGTCCATCAGGCCGTCGCGCACCAGGTCCAGCGTGGCGTTGGCGGCGGCGCAGGTGACCGGGTTGCCGCCGTAGGTGTTGCCGTGCGCACCGCGCTTCCACTGCGACATGATGGATTTTTTCGCGATCACCGCGCCGATCGGCAGCCCCGAGCCCAACCCCTTGGCCGAGGTGAGGATGTCCGGCGCCACACCCCAGTGCTCGCAGGCGAACATCTTGCCGGTGCGGCCGATGCCCGACTGCACCTCGTCGAAGATCAGCAGGATGCCGTGCTCGTCGCACAGCGCGCGCAGACCGGCGAGGAAGCCGTCCGGCGGCGTCAGATAACCGCCTTCGCCCTGCATCGGCTCGATCAGGATCGCCGCCACTTCCGACGGCGGCACGCTGCGCTGGAACAGCATGCGGATGTAGTCGAGCACCGCCGCGCCCTGGTCGTCGCCGGCGAACAGCGGCCGGTACGGGTTGGGATACGGCACGTGGGTGACGCCGGCCAGCGTGGGCGAGAAGCCCTTCTGCTGGGTGTACTTGCTGGAGGTGAACGACAGCGATCCGAAGGTGCGGCCGTGGAAGCCGCCGAGGAAACCGATGAAGCGCGGCCGACCGGTGACGTAGCGGGCCAGCTTCAATGCGCCTTCCACCGCCTCGGTGCCGGACTGGCAGATGAAGCTCATCGCCGGCTCGCCGGCCAGCGTCTGCATCGGCGCGACCGCGGCCAGGCGCTCGCCCAGGCCGGTCATCTCCTCATGCCAGTAATCGCTGGAGATATGCAGGAATTTCGCCGCCGCGCCCTGCACCGCCTGGACCACCTGCGGATGCGCGTGGCCGGTGGCGCACACGGCGATGCCGGCCATGAAGTCGAGGAAGCGGTTGCCGTCCACGTCCCACACCTCGGTGCCGCGGCCGTGCGACATCACGAACGGGTAGTCGCGCGGGTAGGAGGGCGAGATCACTTCGGCGTCGCGGGCGATCATCGCCTGCGCCTTGGGGCCGGGGAGGGCGGTCTTGATGTGGGCGTTCACGGCAGAACCTTTGCGTCAGAGAGGGATGTGCACGGGGCGCGCGTGCGCCTCGCGGGTGCGGGCGTTGAGTGCGCGCAGGGTGTCGAGCTCGTGCGCGCTGGGCGGGGCGAGGGTGTCCAGGCGGTCGGCGACGAGCAGCGGCCAACCGACGGCGGCGCGGGCTTCGTCCACGCCGACGCCCTCGAACAGGGCGACCAGCTGCAGCTCTTCGCTTTCCGGGTGCGGGGCGAGCATGCCGAAGTCGGTGATCACCGCGCGCGGACCGCCGCCGGGGAGGCCGACGCGGGCGCGCGCGCCGTGGCCGTCGAGGAAGCCGGCGCTGCTGCAGAAGTCCAGCCGCTCGACGAAGCTGCGCGGGGTGGCGCGCGCCATCACGAACACCTGCCTGGCATGCAGCGCGATCTCCGGCGCGCCGCCGCCGCCCGGCAGCCGCGTGGACGGCAGCTCGTACGGGCCGATCACGGTGCTGTTGAGGTTGCCGAAGCGGTCGATCTGCGCGGCGCCGAGAAAGCCCACGTCCACGCGTCCGGCCTGCAGGTAGTAGCTGAAAATCTCCGGCAGCGGCACCACGCAGGCGGCGGTTTCGGCCAGCTCGCCGTCACCGATCGACAGCGGCAGCACGTCCGGCCGCGTGCCGATGGTGCCGGATTCATAGATCAGCACGATCTCTGGCGCGTGGGTGAGTCGGGCCAGGTTGCAGGCGGCGCTGGGCAGGCCGATGCCGACGAAGCACACGCTGTCGTTGCCGAGCAGGCGCGCGGCGGCCACGGTCATCCACTCGTCGCGGGTACAGGCGCTCATGCGGCGGTCTCCGCCTGCAGCGAGGCGAGGAAGGCGTGGTGGTCGCGGGTGCCGAGCACGTGGTGGTCCATCCAATCGAGGAAGCGCTGGCGATCGCGGGCGATCGTGTCCCAGCGCTGGTAGAAGGCGTTGTCGCGCGCGTAGTGGCCCTGCGCGTACGACGGATAGGCGCCGCCGCGGCAGTGCACCACCGCGCTCACCGTCCAGTGCGGCAGCACGATGGCGTTCATCGCCGGCGGCAGCGCATCGACGATCTCCTCCACGGTGACGATCAAGGTCTTTGCCGCCAGCGCCGCTTCGCGTGCGGCGCCGACGATGCCGTCGATGGCCACGTTGCCGGCGCGATCGGCGCGCTGCGCATGCACGATGGTCACGTCCGGATTGATCGCCGGCACCGCGGCCACCGCCTCGCCGGTGAACGGGCAGGCGACGCGGCGGATGTTCGGGTTGTGCGCGGGCAGATCGGTGCCGATGTAGCCGCGCAGCACGCCGAACGGCAATCGCGACGCGCCGGCAGTGAACGCGGCGGCCATGCCCGCGTGGCTGTGTTCGTCGATCTCCAGCGGGCGGGGCCAGCCGTGCTCGACCGCGTCGCGCAGGCGGTGCAGCGAGCCCACGCCGGGGTTGCCGCCCCAGGAGAAGGTGAGCATGCGCGCGCAGCCCATGCCGATCAGCTGGTCGTAGATGAGATCCGGCGTCATGCGGATCAGGTGCAGGTCACGCTTGCGCTGGCGGATGATCTCGTGGCCGGCGGCGAACGGGATCAGGTGGGTGAAGCCTTCCAGCGCGACGCTGGCGCCGTCGTGCACGAACAGCTCGATGGCCTCGGCAAGTTCAAGGTGCTGGCAGCTCATCCGTGTGCGCTCACTCGACCACCGTGCGGGATTGTTCGCGCAGGTACTGCGCCAGGTAATAGAACGACGCGATCGCCTTGCCGGTGGAGCCCGAGCCCTTCCAGCCGCCGAACGGCTGGTAGCCCGGCCAGGCGCCGGTGGTCGCGCCCTGCGGCCGGTTGGCGTAGGTCACGCCGGCCTCGATGTGTTCGTGGAACCACGCCACCTCGTCGGCGCTGCCGTAGAAACCGGCGGTGAGGCCCATCGAGGTGTCGTTGGCCAGTCGCATCGCCTCGTCGCGGTCGTGCACGCGATGCAGGGTGAGGATCGGCAGGAACATTTCCTGTTGCCACAGCGGGTGCGCCAGCGGCGCTTCGGCCAGGGTCGGTTCGACGAAGAAGCCGCGGGCGAACTCGTCCGGCCCGCCGGTACCCTCGCCGAAGCGGCGACCGCCAGCCAGCACGGTGGCGCCGCCGGCCTCCAGTTCGTCGATGTACTGGCGGTAGTTGCCATAGGCGGTGGCGTTGACCACCGGGCCCATCCAGTGCTCGCGCTGGCGCGGGTCGCCGACACGCAGCGCGCCGATGCGCTGGCGCAGGCGTTCGATCAGTGCATCGGCCACGCGCTCGTGCACGTACAGCCGCGACAGCGCCGAGCATTTCTGCCCGCTCATGCCGTAGGCCGAGCGCACGATGCCGGCGGCGGCGGCGTCGAGGTCGGCGTGCTCGGTGACGATGCACGGGTTCTTGCCGCCCATCTCGGCGATGCACGGCCGCGGCCAGTCGCCACCGGTCATCTGCCGCATCAGCTGGCGGCCGACCGCCACCGAGCCGGTGAAGGTGATGCCGGCCACCCCCGGGTGCTGCGCCAGTGCCGCGCCGACCTCGCGGCTGCTGCCGGAGAGGTAATTGAACACGCCCGGCGGCAGGCCCGCGTCGCGGATGCAGTCGGCCAGCAGGCGCGCGGCCCACGGCGTGTCGCTGGCGCCTTTCACCACCACCGTGTTGCCGGTGACCAGCGCCGCGGCGGTGGGGCCGCCGGCCAGTGCCAGCGGGAAGTTGAACGGTGCGATCACCACCCACACGCCGTAGGGCCGCATCACGCTGGCGTTGTGCGAAACGACGCCGTCGATCGGATCGTCGGGCAGCGTGTGGTGGTAGCCGGCGTGGCTCTCGAAGTCGTCCGCGTAGTGGCGGAAGAAGTCCACCGTCTCCTGCGCCTCGCCCAGCGCCTCCATACGGTTCTTGCCGACCTCCAGCACCAGCGCGGCGGCGATGTCGTAGACGCGCTCTTCCAGCAGGTCGCCGACGCGGCGCATCAACCGTACACGCTCGGCCACCGGCGTGGCACGCCAGCCCGGGTAGGCGGCCTGCGCAGCGCGCATCGCGCAGTCGGCATCGGCTTCGTCGGCCAGCGCGAAGTGGCCCAGGTGCAGGGCGTTGTCGAACGGGGCGCGGCGGTCGGCCGAGTGCTCCGCCTCGACATCGCGGCCGTCGATGAACAGGCCGTGCTGCGCGCCGAGCGTGGCCGAGACGCGGGCCAGCGCCGCCTCGAAGCGTTCGTGCATGGCTTCTGGCGGGTCGTACATGGTGGCGTAGGTGAGGCGGAAGCTCATGGGGACCTCGTTAGGCGTGGGCGGGGAAGTGCTTCCCCAGCAGTCGGTCGATCAGCGCCAGCGCGTCGGCCAGCGCGGTTTCCTCGATCACCAGCGGCGGCGCGAGGATCAGCAGGTTGCCGCGCGTGGCCAGCGACACGCCTTCGTCCATCGCCTCGCGCAGCAGTGCGCCCAGCGTGGCTGGTTGCTGCGGCCACGGCGCCAGCGGCGCGCGGCTGGCGCGGTCGGCAACCAGCTCGATCACCGCGAACAGGCCGTGGCCGCCGCGCACGTCGCCGATCACCGGGTGGCGCGCCTGCATCGCCCTGAGTTCGGCGAACATCGCTGCGCCGAGCTGGCGCGAGCGTTCGATCAGCTGCTCGTCTTCGTAGGCGCGCACGGCGGCGAGGCCGGCGGCGCAGGCCAGCGGATGGCCGCAGTAGGTGAGGCCGGTGTAGAGCATCTGGTCGGCGAGGCGAGTGTAGACCTCGGCCGACAGCACCACCGCGCCCAGCGGCAGGTGCGCGCCGGTGAGGCCCTTGGCCAGGGTCATCAGGTCGGGGCGACCGGCCTCGCCGTAGCGCTGCCAGGCGAACCACTCGCCGCAGCGGCCGAAGCCGCTCATCACCTCGTCGGCGATCAGCAGCACGTCGCGCTCGCGGGTGGCCGCGCGTAGGGCGGGCCAGTAGCTGTCCGGGGCGACGATGCCGTTGGTGCCGGCGTTCGGCTCCATCAGCACGGCGGCGACGGTGTCCGTGCCAGCGCGGTCGATCGCTTCGCCTACGGCGCCGGCGGCGAGGCGGCCGCAGCTGTCGTCATCGGTACTGCCGAACGGGCAGCGGTAGGCGTAGGGCGCCGGTACGCGGAGTACGCCGAACGCCTCGGCGTCGACCTGGTCGCTGGTACGGGCGTCGCCAGACAGCGCCATGCCGGCGTAGCTGGCGCCGTGGTACGAGCGCTCGCGCGCCACGATGCGTCCGCGCGGCAGGCCGCGGGCCAGGCGCGCGAACTTCACCGCGTTCTCGTTGGCGTCGGCCCCGGCCAGGGTGAGGAACACCCGGCCGCCGTCGAAGCCGGATTTTTCCAGCAGCGCTTCGGCCAGCGCCTTGCGTGGCTCGGCGCCCCACGCGGCGGTGACGAAGCACAGCTGCTCGGCCTGCTCGCGGATCGCCTGCACCACCGTCGGATGCTGGTGGCCGAGGTTGCTGCACTCGGCCAGGCTGCTCATGTCCAGGATGCGTCGGCCGTCGGCCAACTCGAGGTGCGCGCCGCGTGCGCTGACGACCGTGGGCGCTTGCCATTGGGATGGCACGCACCAGCTGTGCAGCACGCTGTGGCGTTCGTTGCTCACGCGCTTTCTCCCCCGAGAAATGTTCGATAATCGAACAAGAATTCGTATTGCGAACTCATTGGAATGCTTCTACGCTCGGCCTGTCAATGGATCTGAGCGAGACGATGGCCTCCCAACCTTTCGAGGAAAGTCCCGACTACGTGCAGTCGCTGGCGCGCGGCCTGCAGGTGCTGCGCGCATTCGATCGCGAGCTGTCCAGCCCCAGCTTGTCGCAGGTGGCCGAGCGCACTGGACTGTCGCGCGCGGTGGCGCGCCGCCTGCTGCTGACGCTGCAGCACCTGGGCTACGTGGGCAGTCGCGGGCGCAGCTTTTTCCTCACCCCGCGGGTGTTGGAACTCGGCTACAGCTACCTCACCTCGCTCGACCTCACCGAGCTGGCGCAACAGAGCCTGGAGCAACTGTCGCACCGCATCGGCGAAAGCTGTTCGATGGCCGTGCTCGACGGCACCGACATCGTCTACGTGCTGCGCGTGCCGGTGCGCCGCGTTATGAGCGTGGCGCTGGGCGTGGGCGCGCGGCTGCCGGCGTTTGCCACCTCGATGGGGCGCGCGATTCTGGCCGACCTCGCCGACGACGCGCTCGCCACGTGGATGAAGGGCCAGACCTTCCGTGCCTACACGCCGCAGACCCTGCACACGGTCAGCGCGCTGAAGGCCGAACTGGCGCGCGTGCGCAAGCAGGGCTACGCGCTGGTGTCGCGCGAGCTGGAACACGGGCTGTGTTCGATCGCCGTTCCGATCCGCGCGGCCGACGGCAGCACGGTCGCCGCGCTCAACGTCGGCATGCCGTACAGCGACGAGGCGCACAAGCGCGCGACCAGGGAGATCCTGCCGGCGCTGCGCGAGACCCAGGCGGCGGTAGAGCAGACGATCGCCCGCGGCGGTTGGCTGCCCCACCTGGCGATGAAGAACGCCTATGCGTAATGCCTGGCTGATCGATGCCACGCGCACGCCGTTCGGCCGCCTTGGCGGCGCGCTGGCTGCGGTGCGCGCGGACGATCTGGCCGCCCAACCGATCGCCGCGCTGCTGGCGCGTCATCCCCGGCTCGACCCGGCCGCGATCGACGAGGTGATCCTCGGCTGCGCCAACCAGGCCGGCGAGGACAACCGCAACGTGGCGCGCATGGCGGCGCTGCTGGCCGGACTGCCGGCCGAGGTGCCCGGTGTCACCGTCAACCGGCTGTGCGCCTCGGGGCTGGAGGCGATCGGTCAGGGCGCGCGGGCGATCGCCTGCGGCGAAGCCGAATGGGTGATCGCCGGCGGCGTGGAGAGCATGACCCGCGCGCCGTACGTGCTGGCCAAGGCCGACGGCGCGTTCGCCCGCAACCAACAGCTGGAAGACACCACCCTGGGCTGGCGCCTGATCAACCCACGCATGCGCGCCGGCTACGGTGTCGACTCGATGACCCAGACTGCCGAGAACCTGGCGCGCGAACACGGCATCGATCGCGCCAGCCAGGATGCCTATGCACTGCGCAGCCAGGGGCGCGCCGCCCGTGCGCAGCGCCAGGGCTGGCTGGCCGAGGAGATCACGCCGGTGGCGTTGCGCGCCGATGGCGCCGCCGGTCAGGTCGCGCTGGACGAGCATCCGCGCCCGGCCACTACAGACGAGCAACTGGCCGCGCTCAAGCCGCTGCTGGGGCCGGACACCAGCATCACCGCCGGCAACGCTTCGGGCCTCAACGACGGCGCGGCGGCGATGCTGCTGGCCTCGGACGATGCCGTGCGACGTCTCGGCCTGACGCCGCTGGCGCGCATCACCGGCATGGCCTCGGCCGGCGTGGCGCCGCGGGTGATGGGCATCGGCCCGGTGCCGGCGATCCGCAAGCTGCTGGCGCGCAGCGGCCGCGAGTTGTCCGACTTCGACCGCATCGAAATCAACGAGGCCTTCGCCGCGCAGGTGCTGGCGTGCACGCGCGCGCTCGGCCTTCCCGACGACGCCGAACACGTCAACGCCAACGGCGGTGCGATCGCGCTCGGCCATCCCCTTGGTGCCAGCGGGGTCCGCCTGGCGATGACGGCAGCGTTCGCGCTGCGCCGGCATCGCCAGCAACGCGCGCTGGTGAGCCTTTGTGTCGGCGTGGGCCAGGGGTTGGCCCTGGCGCTGGAGAGTCCATGAAGCGTTCGTCTGTTGCCTTCTTCACTGCACTGGCCCTGCTGCCGCTGGGTGCATTCGCCGGCGACACGGTGCCGCCGGCCGAGCACGCGCTGGCGCATGACTTGCTGGTGCAGATGGTCGACACCGACACCACCTCCGAGCATGGCAGCACCACTGTGCTGGCCGAGGCGCTGGCGCAGCGCTTCTTGAAGGCCGGGTTTCCGGCGGCGGACGTGCAGGTGGTAGGCGACGATCCGAAGCGGCGCAACCTGCTGGTGCGCCTGCGCGGGCAGGGCCAGCGCGCGCCGATCCTGCTGCTGGCGCACCTGGATGTGGTCGAGGCGCTGCCGCAGGACTGGCACTTCCCGCCGTTCAAGTTGACCGAGCAGGACGGCTACTTCTACGGCCGCGGCACGATGGACATCAAGGGCGCTGGCGCCGGTCTCATCGCCACGCTGCTGCGCTTCCACGAGGAAGGCTACAAGCCCAAGGGCGACTACATCCTCGCACTCACTGCCGGCGAGGAGGACGGGAAGTCCAACGGCGTGCAGTGGCTGCTGGCGCACCGGCCGGAGCTGATCCGCTCGCAGTACTCGATCAACGTCGACGGCGGAGGCCCGGAAATCCGCCACGGACACACCGAAGTGGTGGCGGTGGAGACCGCCGAGAAGGTCTATGCCAGCTACACGCTGACCGTGCGCAACCCCGGCGGGCACAGCTCGCTGCCGACGCCGGACAACGCGATCTACCGGCTCGCCGCGGGGCTGATGCGGTTGTCCAAACTGGACTTTCCGCTGCATACCAACTCCGCCACGCGAGGCTACTACGCGCGGCTGGCCACGCTCTACACCGGCCAGGCGGCGGCGGACATGCGCGCGGTGGCGCACGATCCGTCCGAGCCGGCGGCGCTGCAGCGGCTGGCCGCTTCCAGCCCGTACAACAACGCCCACCTGCGCACCACCTGCGTGCCGACCCTGCTGGCCGGCGGCGATGCGGAGAACGCGCTGCCACAGGTGGCCCGCGCCACGGTGAACTGCCGCATCCTGCCCGACGAGGACCCAGCCACGGTGCAGGCGAAGATCACCCGGGCGCTGGCCGACCCGCAGATCGCCGTGGCGCCGGTGGCGCCGGCACCGGCCAGCCCGCCGAGCCCGATCGACAAGGCGCTGTTCGCGCAGATCGCGCAGACGGCCAAGGACGTGTGGGGGCAGGCCATGCCGGTGTCGCCGTACATGTCGGCCGGCGCCTCGGACAGCGTGTTCCTGCGCGCCGCCGGCATGCCGTCGTATGTGTTCAACGGAATTTCCTACGACGTCGACGACGACCGCTCGCACGGACAGGACGAACGCATCCTGGTGGACTCCTACTACCGGTCGCTCGACTTCAACTATAGATTGCTGAAAAACCTGTAAGGAGCCGCAGCGATGCCACGTGCCATGCCTGTGCCTGCCCCTCGACCGCGCGGTGTCGCCCGATGACGGCCTCCGCTGCCACGGGCACGTTCGAGCAGGCGCTGGCGCACGCGGCGCGTCTGCTCGAACGCGATCCGGCGTTGGCCGAAAGCCAGGCGCGCGAGATCCTGCATGCGGTGGATGGCTACCCGGCCGCGCTGCATCTGCTGGCGGCGGCCCGGGCGGCGCAGGGCGATGCCCGCGGCGCGCTGGACATCCTCGAGCCGCTGGCCCAGACGCAACCGACCTGGGCGCCGGCACACTTCGACCTGGGCTTGGCCCGCGCGCGGCTGGGTGAGGCGGCCGGGGCGGTCGCCGCCCTGCGCCATGCGCTCGAACTGGCGCCGGATCTCCCGCAGGGCTGGCGTCTGCTGGGCGATCAGCTGCACGCGATGGGCGAACGCGAGGCCGCCAGCGAGGCCTATGTGATGCACGTTCGCCACGGCGCCAACGATCCGCGCCTGCTTGCCGCGGGCGCGGCCCTGGCCGGCGACCGCATCGGCGATGCCGAACGCCTGCTGCGCGAGCACCTGCGCGAAATGCCTACCGACGTAGCGGCGATCCGCATGTTCGCCGAGCTGGCGGCGCGGGTCGGCAAGGCCGACGAGGCACGGCAGCTGCTCGAACGCTGCCTGGAACTGGCCCCAGGCTTCCACGCCGCGCGGCAGAACTATGCGCTGCTGCTGCATCGGAGCAACCAGCCGGAGCAGGCCCTGGTTGAGATCGAGCGCCTGCTGGCGGTGCAGCCGGAGCATCCCGCCCATCGCAACCTCAAGGCCGTGGTGCTGTGCCGAACCGGTGACTACGCCACCGCGATCGATCTCTACGCCGCGCTGCTGGCCGAATACCCGGGCAACGCGCAGGTGTGGATGAGCTACGGCCACGCGCTGAAAACCGCCGGCTTCACCGCGCGCGCGATCGAGGCGTATCGCAGGGCGCTGGCGATACAGCCGTCGTTCGGCGAGGTGTGGTGGAGCCTGGCAAACCTCAAGACGTTCCGCTTCTCAGACGATGAGGTGGCGACCATGCGCGCCCAGCTGGGCCGCACGGACCTGTCCGATGACGATCGCCTGCATCTGGATTTCGCGCTCGGCAAGGCGCTGGAGGATACCGGCGAGTACGCAGCCTCGTTCGACCACTACGCCGCCGGCAACGCCCGCCGCCACGCGCAGCTGCACTACGACCCGGCCGAGACGCACGCGCGGGTCGAGCACATCCGTCGCCAGTACACGCGTGAGTTCTTCGCCGCGCGCGCCGGCAGCGGCAGTGATGCGCGCGACCCGATCTTCATCGTCGGGCTGCCGCGCTCCGGTTCCACGCTGATCGAGCAGATCCTCTCCAGCCACAGCCAGGTGGAAGGCACGATGGAACTGCCCGAGGTGACCTCGATCACCCGGCTGCTGCGCGAGCAGGCCGAGGGCGAAGGCGCGATGCCGTACCACGAGGCGCTGGCGCGACTCGACGCCGATGCGCTGCGCGAGCTGGGCGAGCATTACCTGGCGCACACGCGCATCCATCGCAAGACCTCGGCACCGCTGTTCATCGACAAGATGCCGAACAACTTCATGCACATCGGGCTGATCCAGCTGATGCTGCCCAACGCGACCATCATCGACGCGCGCCGGCATCCGATGGCCTGCTGCTTCTCCGGCTTCAAGCAGCATTTCGCACGCGGGCAGAGCTTCAGCTACCGGCTGGACGACCTGGCGCGCTACTACACCGACTACGTGCGGCTGATGGCGCACTTCGATGCCGTGCTGCCCGGTCGCGTGCATCGGGTGATCTACGAGCGGATGGTGGAGGACACCGAGGGCGAGGTGCGCCGGCTGCTGGCGCACTGCGGGCTGCCGTTCGAGGAGGCGTGCCTGCGCTTCTTCGAGAACGAGCGGCCGGTGCGCACCGCCAGCTCCGAGCAGGTGCGCCGGCCGATCTATCGCGAGGGTGTGGACCAGTGGCGGCACTACGCGCCCTGGCTGGCACCGCTCGAGCAGGGTTTGGGAGAGGTGCTGCGGATGTATCCCGCGGTGCCAGCACAAGAGGGAACGTAGTCAAGACCGTTTGGGGATAGCCACTCTTTAGAGGGAGGGGAACTGATGCATCGCCACAGCAACACCATCATCCGCGGGGCCGCGCGAAGGCGCCTGTCCCGCATGCCGCTGGCCGCGGCCATCTGCCTGGCCATCGCGGCTCCCGCGTTCGCCCAGGATGCCAGCGCACCGTCATCCACCGCGCCGCCGAAAGACCAGAAGGTAGCCGAGCTCAGCACCGTCACCGTGACCGCGCAGAAGCGCACGGAGAACCTGCAGAAGGTGCCTATCAGTATCCAGGTGCTGGGTACGGAGAAGATCGAGCAGCTGCATATCGCCAACTTCGACGACTACGTGAAGTACCTGCCCAGCGTGTCCTACCAGAGTCTGGGCCCGGGCTTCTCCGAGATCTACATGCGCGGCATCGCCAGCGGCGGTGATGGCAACCACTCCGGCTCGCGTCCCAGCGTGGGCGTGTACCTGGACGAGCAGCCGGTCACCACCGTCACCGGACCGCTCGACATTCACATGTACGACATCGCCCGGGTCGAGGTGCTGGCCGGTCCGCAGGGTTCGCTCTACGGCGCCAGCGCGCAGGCCGGCGCCATGCGCATTATCACCAACAAGCCCGACCCGGACGGCTTCGCCGCCAGTTACAGCGCAGGCATCAACTCCGTCGCCAATGGCGGCATCGGCCACGTGGTCGAGGGCATGGTCAACGTGCCGCTGTCCAAGACCGCGGCGATCCGCCTGGTGGGCTGGCACGAGCGCGATGCCGGCTACGTCGACAACGTGCCGGGCACGCGCACCTATCCGACCTGGGGCGGCACCGTCAGCAACGCGCCCTCGTGCACCCCGAGCAGTCTGCTGGTGTGTACGCATGCGGCGAAGAAGAACTACAACAACAACGACATCAACGGCGCGCGCGCGGCGTTGAAGGTCGACCTCAGCGACGACTGGTCGATCAACGGCACCTTCATGGGCCAGAAGACCATCGCCAACGGCAACATGGCCAGCGATCCGGCCGTTGGTGACCTGTCGATCACCCACTTCTATCCCGAGCGCACCACCGACCGCTGGTGGCAGGCGGCGATGACGGTGCAGGGCAAGATCGGCAACTTCGATCTGACCTACGCCTACGCGCACCTCAAGCGCGACCAGGAAGAGCACAACGACTACAGCGACTACTCGTTCTGGTACGACACGCTCGCTGGCTACGGCGCGTACATCTACGACAACGCCGGTGTGCCGACCAACCCCTCGCAGTACATCATCGGCAAAGACCACTACACCATGGACAGCCACGAGCTGCGCCTGGCGTCGCCGAAGGAGGACCGCCTGCGGCTGGTGGCCGGCCTGTTCTGGGAAAAGTCGGTGCACGACATCGAGCAGCGCTACAAGATCGACAGCCTGGCCGATTCGCTCTCCGTGCCCGGCTGGCCGAGCACGCTGTGGCTGACCGAGCAGGTGCGCACGGACAAGGACGAGGCGGTGTTCGGTGAGCTGTCCTACGATCTTATCCCGGACACCCTCACGGCGACCGTGGGCGGGCGTTACTTCCGCGCCGACAACAGCCTGGGCGGCTTCTACGGCTTCAGTTCCGGCTACTCGCCGAGTTCCAGCTACGGCGAAGCGGGCTGCATCTCGCCCACGCCGTTCCACGGCGCGCCGTGCCTGGACTTCAACAAGAACGTCAAGGAAACCGGCTCGCTCGGCAAGGTCAACCTGACCTGGAACATCACGCCCACCAAGCTGGTGTACGCCACGCGTTCGGAAGGCTATCGCCCCGGCGGCATCAACCGTCGCGGCTCGCTGCCGCCGTACAAGTCGGACTACCTCACCAACTACGAGCTGGGCTGGAAGACCACCTGGCTCAACAACCGACTGTCGTTCAACGGCTCGGTGTTCCAGGAGCAATGGAAGGACTTCCAGTTCAGCATCCTGGGCGCCAACGGCCTGACCGAGATCCGCAACGCCAACCAGGCCCGCGTGCGTGGCCTGGAGACGGAGCTGAACTGGGCGGCCACCTACAATCTGCAGCTGAGCGGCGGCCTGGCGTTCTACGACGCCAAGCTCACGGCGAACTATTGCGGCTATACCGACGCCAACGGCACGCCGGTCACCGACTGCCCCACGCCGGAGGCCGCCAAGGGCAGCCAGTTGCCGGTGACACCCAAGTTCAAGGGCAACCTGGTGGCTCGCTACACCTGGGACGTGGGCAACAACGAGGCGTTCCTGCAGGGTGCGGTGGTGCACGTGGGTAAGCGGCGGTCGGATCTGCGCTCGCTCGAGAACAGCCTGGTGGGTGACCTGCCGGCCTACACCACGCTGGATCTTTCCGGCGGTTACAAGTGGAGCAGCTTCTCGGTCGACCTGTACATCAACAACGTGTTCGACAAACGCGCCTCGCTGTACAAGTACACCGAGTGCGCCGAGTCGGTATGCGCGGCGCACGGCGTGGTGCCGCAATACCCCAATGGACAGGTCTATACGGTGACCAACCAGCCGCGCACGATCGGCATTCGTTTTACCCAGGACTTCTAGTTCGCAGGGACGTTCGCAAGCGACGTCGAAGCCCCGGTGCAAACCGGGGCTTCTTTTTCATGTGCGCTATTTTTCGGGAGTGGGGGAGGCGCCTTCCTTTTACGGCCGCCCATTAAAAAACCGGCCACCTGAAGGTGGCCGGCTTTCTGCATCAAAAGAACCGCGGGCGAATTACTTCTTGCCCGAAGCGTCCTTCGCGGCGTCCTTCGCGTTGTCGGCGGCGTCCTTGGCGGCGTCCGCAGCCTTGTCGGCCTGGTTCGCAGCGTTGGAAGCGGCGTCCTTGGCATCCTTCATCATGCCGTCGCCGGAAGCGGTCATGCTCGACGCCGGGGCGCCGGCGGAAGCCGCAGCAGCGGCCTGCTTGGCCTGGTCGGCAGCCATCGAGGCCGTGTCCGAGGCCATCTTGGCCTGGTCAGCCGCCTGCTCGGTCGCCGCCGTCGGGGCGGCAGCAGCAGCCTGCTGGGCCTTGTCGGAAGCCTGCTGAGCCTGGTCAGCGGACTTCTGGGCGTCCTGCGCGGAATCCTGCGCGCCGTTGCTGCAAGCCGCCAGCAGCGCGACGAGCGCGGAGGCGAGAAGGGTACGCGTGAACTTCATAGTGGATCTCCTTTGCCGTGGAATGCCGTGTGGCCGCGTATTAATAGCTCTTTCCCGTGAAAGTCGCTACCGCTTTCTTGATACGCCGCAATGCCCATTAACGCGTCTGTTAAGCATCAGCCTTGAGGGGCGCCCGGATTGTCGATCCGGGCGCGTGACGATTCAGTCGATGCGCTCCACCGCAATGGCCGTCGCCTCACCGCCGCCGATGCACAACGTAGCCACACCGCGCTTGAGACCGCGCACCTTCAGCGCGTTGAGCAGGGTCACCACCAGGCGGGCGCCGCTGGCGCCGATCGGGTGGCCGAGCGCGCAGGCGCCGCCGTTGACGTTGACCTTGTCGTGCGAAATGCCCAGCTCCTTGATCGGCGTCATCGCCACCACGGCGAACGCCTCGTTGATCTCGAACAGGTCCACGTCCTCGACCTTCCAGCCGGCCTTGGCCAGCACCTTCTGGATCGCGCCCACCGGTGCGGTGGTGAACCACTCCGGCTCCTGCGAGTGGGTGGCGTGCGCCACGATGCGCGCCAGCGGGGCCATCCCGCGGGCCTTGGCGTCGTCGGCCGACAGCAGCACCACGGCGGCGGCGCCGTCGGAGATGCTGGACGAGCTGGCGGCGGTGATCGTGCCGTTGTCCTTCTTGAACGCCGGGCGCAGCGTCGGGATCTTGCTCACGTCGGAACGGCCGGGCTGCTCGTCGGTATCTACCACCACGTCGCCCTTGCGACCGGCCACCGTCACCGGAACGATCTCGTCGGCGAAGGCGCCGCTCTTCTGCGCGTCCAGCGCACGGTTCACCGAGGCGGTGGCGAACGCGTCCTGCTCCTCGCGGGTGAAGTGGTACTTGTCGGCGCACAGCTCGCCGAACACGCCCATCGCCTTGCCGTCGTACGGGTTGGTCAGGCCGTCCCAGGCCATGTGGTCGACCAGCTGGCCGTCGCCGTAGCGGATGCCGGTGCGAGCGTTGACCATATGCGGGGCGTTGGTCATCGACTCCATGCCGCCGGCCACGACGACGCTGGCCGAGCCGGCCTTGATCAGGTCGTGGCCGAGCATGATCGCCTTCATGCCCGAGCCGCACACCTTGTTGATGGTGGTGCAGCCGGCCGACAGCGGCAGGCCGGCGTGGATCGACGCCTGGCGCGCCGGGGCCTGGCCCAGGTTGGCCGGCAGCACGCAGCCCATGATCACCTCGCCGACATCGGCGGCAGCGACGCCGGACTGCTCCAGCGCCGCCTTGATGGCCGTGGCGCCGAGCTTGGGCGTGGGCACGCCGGTGAACTGGCCGAGGAAGGAGCCGATGGCGGTGCGCTTGGCACCGGCGATCACAACGCTGACGTCAGACATGGAATTCTCCGGGGATACCTGGGGCGCGATGGCGCGGTGGGAACCGGTCGATTATCGCAGCCGCCGCCGGAGGGCAGCAAACCATTGCGTTTCTGGGCCTGCGCCACGGCGAGGGGTGGGGTGTTGTGCCAGTATCTGCGTGGAACAAAAGCGCCGGCAGGGAGCGGGCGCTTTTGTTCCAACCACATGAGTCTGCAGGGGATCCAACCATGAGCAAGCAAGGACGGGCGCCGTTGCGGCGCCGCATGCCATTGATGATTGCCGCCGCCCTCGGGCTGGCCGGTTGCGGCGGCGGGGGCGGCAACGTGCGTCCCACCGCCAGCACACCGCCGCCAGCACCCCCGGCGAGCACGCCGCAGCCGGACATCGACGCGCATCTCGCCCTCACCGACGCCTATGCGGCGCATACGGCCGGCTTCACCGGGGCAGGGATCACCATCGGCATGGTCGACACCGGCATCAACCCGAACCATCCGGCACTGGCCGGACGGGTCAAGGCGCTGCTGGTGTACGTGGATCCGGCCACCAACGACACCAGCAAGGGCGACGTGGTCGGTCACGGCACCTGGACCTCGCAGATCGCCGCGGGGCGTCCGTTCGGCCAATGGCCCGGAGGCATCGCGCCGGACGCCACGCTGGTGTCGGCGCGCATCATCAACGACAAGCCGCCGAAGGACGACGGCACCGGCCAGGGCAACAAGGTGGAGCCGTCCGACGCGGACTTCTTCGGCCAGACCCTGCTGCCGGACCTGATCGGCCAGGGCGTGCAGGTGATGAACAACTCCTGGGGCGGGCTGTACTTCGACCCATCCAACGCCGCCGCGGTGGGCACCGCCTTCGCCAATGCGTTCCGTCCGTTCGTGATCGATCACGACGGCCTGGTGGTGTTCGCCACCGGCAACGAAGGCCTCACCGAACCGTCGGACACCGCCGCCATTCCTTACTATGCGCCCGACCTGGAGCGCGGCTGGCTGGCGGTGGCGGCACTCGATTCGGTGAACCCATCCAAGCAGCAGCTGGCCAGCTATTCCAATGCCTGCGGCAAGGCGATGAACTACTGCCTGGTGGCACCGGGCGACGTGATCGTCACCGGCGCCAACGACACCGCCGGCAACCCGGACTACTACTTCGTGCAGGGCACATCGTTCTCCACTCCGGCGGTGGCCGGCGCAGCGGCCGACGTGTGGCAGGCGTTCCCATACTTCAACAACGATCTCGTGCGGCAGACCCTGCTCGGCACCGCGAAGGATCTTGGCGCGCCGGGCGTGGATGCCACCTTTGGCTACGGCCTGCTCGATGTCGGCAAGGCGGTGAAGGGGCCGGCGCAGTTCAACTGGGGCGACGTGACGGTGAGCTTCACCGGCGCATCGAGCTGGGACAATCCGATCTCCGGCGCAGGTGGCCTGATCAAGCAGGGCTCGGGCACGCTTACGCTGAGTCAGCCGTCCAGCTACACCGGCCTGACCCAGGTGCAGGGCGGTGGCCTGGTCGCCGACTCGCTGGCGGGCAGCGTGGACATCGCCACGCTCGCGGCCTTCGGCGCCAACCACGTCGGCGGCAACGTCACCAACGCGGGCACGCTGGACCTGGGCAACGCCGGCGGCACCACGGTGGGCGGCAACTACGTGCAGCAGGCCGGCGGCCGGCTCGCGCTTTCGCTGGGTTCGTCGCTCACCGTCAGCGGCACCGCCACGCTCAACGGCGGCGACCTCTACGTCTACGACAAGAACAGCAACTACACGATCAACTCGCACACCACCGTGCTCACGGCGGCACAGGGCCTGAGCGGCACGTTCGACGCGCTCAACAAACCGAGCAACGTGCTGCTCACCGCCACGCTCAACTACGACGCCAGCAGCGCCTGGCTCGACGTGTCGCAGGTGAACGTCACGCAGGTTTCCGGAACCAGCTACACGGCGGCCTCGTTCGGTGCGGCGCAGCGCGTGCAGGGTGCGTTCGACCAGCTCAATGCGCAGTTCGCCGGGGTGGGCGCGGCCGCGCCGGCGACCAGCGACTTCGTCGCCGGCGCTGCCAGCCTGCAGCACGTGATGAGCACGGCCGCGCTGCAAAGCTCGCTGCAGAGCCTGTCCGGCCAGCTGCACGCGGCCAGCGCGGCGATGACCTTCGAGGCGATCGACGCCGGCACGCGCGCGCTGTCCGATCACGTCGACCAGTTGCTCGACGGCCCCCAGGCCAGCGCCTGGAGCCAGAACCTCGGCTACCACGGTTCGATGTCGCGCGCCGGTTACGGCAACGTGGGCGTGGACCTCAGCGGCTGGATGACCGGTGCGGATCGTCGCCTCGGTGCCAACGGCTTCGCTGGCTACGCGATCAGCCAGGCCGATGGCCTGGGTCGCTTGGCCGAGTCGGCCGACCAGGGCCGCAGCCACGCGATGGAAGCGATGCTCTATAGCGGCGTGGTGAAGAACGCCTGGTACGCGGTCGGCCGCTTCGGCGTGGGCCATTACCGCGAGACGATGCGCCGCGCCGTGCAGCTGGGCAGCTTCGGCGCCGGCGTGGCCAGCAACACCAACGGCCGCTACGGCGTGGCATACGGCGAAAGCGGCTACCGCTTCGGTGGTGGCGGGATGCATCTCACGCCCTACGCCAACCTGCAGTACGCGCAGATCCGCCGCGACGCCTTCAGCGAAACCGGCGGCAGCGGCTTCGGTCTGAAGACACCCTCGCAGACCATCGCACGCTGGCAGGCGGGCGTCGGCCTGCGCGCCAGCCAGGGTTGGGCGCTGGGCAACGGCTCACGCCTGGAGTGGACCGGCCACATGCAATGGCAGCGCGCGTTCGGCTTGCGCGGCGACGTGTTCGAGGCCAGCTTCACCGGTGTGGACCAATGGGCGCCGGTGGGCGGCATCGGCGTGGCTCGCTATGGCGGAATGATCGGTACCGGGCTGGACTGGACGCTCTCGCCGCGCAGCCGCTTCGGGCTGGGTGTGGACCAGTACCTGGGCCAGCGCGACCACGCGCGCATGGCGACGGTGAACTACCAGCTGACGTTCTGACGGCGGCGTCGCCGCAATGTAACGAAAACGGCCCGCATCGCGCGGGCCGTTTTCGTTGGCGAAGCGAGGTGACCGATCAGCTCTTGCCGTGGAACAGCTCGCGGCCGATCAGCATGCGACGGATCTCGTTGGTGCCGGCGCCGATCTCGTACAGCTTGGCGTCACGCAGCAGGCGGCCAGCCGGGAACTCGTTGATGTAGCCGTTGCCGCCCAGCGCCTGGATCGCCTCCAGCGCCACCTTCACCGCGTTGGTGGAGGCGTTGAGCAGGCAGGCGGCCGGGTCGATGCGCGACTTCACGCCTGAGTCGAACTGCTGCGCCACCATGTAGGCGAAGCCGCGCGAGGACTGCAGCGCGGTGTACATGTCGGCCACCTTGGCCTGCATCATGCCGAAGGTGCCGATCGGCGCGTTGAACTGCTTGCGCTCGCGCACGTAGGGCAGGGTGAGGTCCATCGCCGCCTGCATCAGGCCGATCGGGCCGCCGGAAAGCACCAGTCGCTCGGTGTCCAGGCCGCTCATCAGCACGCGCACGCCCTCGTTGACCTCGCCGACGATGTTCTCCTCGGGAATCTCGCAATCCTCGAACACCAGCTCGCAGGTATTGGAGCCGCGCATGCCGAGCTTGTCGAGCTTCTGCGCCGTGGAGAAACCCTTCATGCCCTTCTCGACGATGAAGGCGGTCATGCAGCGGCTGCCGGCGGCGCGCGGCGCCGTGCGCATGTACACCAGCAGCACGTCGGCGTCCGGTCCGTTGGTGATCCACATCTTCGAGCCGTTAGCCACCCACACGTCGCCCAGCTTCTCGGCGCGGCAGCTCATCGAGCCGACCACGTCGGAGCCGGCGCCCGGCTCGCTCATCGCCAGCGCGCCGACGTACTCGCCCGAGCACAGCTTGGGCACGTATTTCCGGCGCTGCGCTTCGTTGCCGTTGTGGAAGATGTTGTTGACGCAGAGGTTGGAGTGCGCGCCGTAGGACAGGCCGACCGAGCCGGAGGCGCGGGAGATCTCCTCCATCGCCACCATGTGCGCCAGGTAACCCATGTCGCTGCCGCCGTATTCGCCCGGTACGGTGACGCCGAGCAGGCCGAGCTCGCCGAACTTGCGCCACAAGTCATCCGGAAACGCGTTGTTGCGATCGATGTGATCGGCGCGCGGCGCGATCTCCTTTTCCGCGAAGGCGTGCACGGTCTCGCGCAGCAGGTCGAGGTCTTCGCCGAGGGGGAACGGACGCATGCGGTGCAACTCCATGGCAGGTGGAAAACCGATCCATGGTAGCGCGCGCGGTGCATCCGGCCTTGGCGCGACGCACAACGCGGCGGCCATCGGCCAGCGGCGATCAACCTTCGCTCAGCGCCTGCGCATGCGCGCGCAAACGCTGATGCAACGCCATCACCCGGGCCAACTGGCCCAGCACGAAGCGCGTGGTGTCGTCCGCCTCGGTCACCGCTTCGCAGGCGCCTGCGACATCGCGTGCCGTCGAGGCATGGCCGTCAAGCGCATCGGCAAAGCCATCCAGCGCGGCCACCACCCGTTCGCCTTCGTGGTGGATCGAGCCCGCGGTCGCCTGCGGCGTCACGGGCCGATGTGCGCCCAGCGACGACAGCTGCCCCAGCAGCGCGTGCGCGTCGGTGAGAAAGCGCAGCATCGCCTCGCGGCTGGCCGGCATGCGATCGGGTTCGCGCAGCATGTCCGCAAGCAGGCCACTGAGCGCAGCGTCGGCGTTGTGGGCGTCGCGTCGGGCGATACGGTAGGGCAGGTCGTCGCGCTTGCCGCTGGCGTACTGGTCGAGGATCTGCGCGAGGTAGCGCGCGTCGCTGCGCATCGCCTCGGCCAGCACGCGATCGAGGCGCCGGCCGCGCCATTCCGGCAGTACCGTATAGATCGCCAGCGCGGCGATGCCGGCGCCGAGCAGGGTGTCGAGCAGGCGCGGCCACATCACCGCGTCGCCGCTGCCGATCTGGTTGAAGCACAACATCACGAACAGCGTGATCGACGCCGTCGCCAGCGTGTAGCGGCGCTGACGCGCGGCGAAGAAAGCCACGCCGGTGAGCACGATCAGCGCCATCTGCGCCAGCCCGAACGGCGCGAGCTTCAGCGTCGCCCAGCCGGCCAGTAAGCCGAGCACGGTGCCGACCACGCGCTGCAGCAGCAGGCGCTGCGTGGCGCCATAGCTGGGCTGGCACACCAGCAGGGTAGTCAGAAGAATCCAGTAGCCATGGCGCGGATGCAGCGCGAGCAGCACGCCGTAGCCGGCCAGCAGCGCCAGCGACAGCCGCACCGCGTGGCGGAAATGCATCGAGCGCGGGGTGAGCTGGATACGGATGCGCGCCCATGCCTGCGCCAGCGACTGCGGACCGGGATCCTGCAGGGCGCCGGCGGCTCGTTCGGCGTTGGGCGCGCCTGCGTCCTCGTCCAGCAGCGCCTGGATGGCCGCCAGGTTGCGCACGAGCGCATCGAGCGAGCGGGTGATGTCCGCCTCCGGCGCGTGCCGCGGGTGCTGCGTGACGACGTCGATCGCCTCGCGCAGGTCGCGCAGCGCGGCGCCCGGCTGCGGATCGTGCGACAGCGGCGTGCGCAGTCGCAGAGACTCGGCACGCGCGCGGCATCCCGTGGCCTGCAGCCGCAACTGGTGGGCGCAGCGAAACAGCACGTCGGAGTGGAACAGCGCCTCGGCCAGCGCGTCGTACGGATGATGGGTGGAGCTGGCGCGTTCGTGGATGTCCTGCGCCATGAAGTACAGCTGCAGCCGCGCTGCCGTGCCGCCGCGCGGGCGACGCGTGCCGATGCGATCCACCAGCACCAGCCGGGTGGCGTTGAGCGCCTGCACCACGCGCTCGTTGCGCATGGCCAGCGCCAGCTGCAGCGCATCGCGATCCACCCCGTGCACCGGCGCGAACAGCGCCGCCTTGGCATCGAGGTAGTCGGCCAGTGCATCGAACAGCCGGGCCAGCGCCAGCCGCAGCGCCTGCTGCGGTGCCAGCGCGCTCCACAGCAGCGATAGCACGCCGTACCAGGCGGCGCCGGCCAGCAGCAGGAGCGGTTCGCGCAGCGGATCGAACCGGGTGCCCGCTGCCGCATCGACGCCGATCATCGTGTACACCGACAGGATCAGCGTGGCGCCGGCGATGGTGGCGTAGCGTCCGCTGACCGCGCCGAGCATGACCAGCGCGAAGGTAGCCAGAGGCAGCCCGAGCGCGAACAGCCACGGCGAGGGCAGCAGCCATTCCACCGCGATCGAGGCAGCGGCAAAGCAGCCGAGCGTGACCAGCAGCGTCCCCAGCCGGTTGCGCCAGTGGTCCTCGGTCTCCGCCAGTGCGCAGGCGATGGCGCCGAGCAGGGCGGGGATTACCGCGGCTCGCTCGCCGCGTGCCAGGCACCACGCCACGATGCCGCCCAGCGCCAGGAACACGCGCACGCATTCGGCGTAGCGGTCCGAGCCGCGGAAGCGGCGCCAGGTGTGGACGAGAGCGGCGGCGGCAGGCATCCACGCGAGGATACTTCGGCCGACACCGTGTTTGCTGCAGCGCATAAAAAACGCCGGCACGAGGCCGGCGTTTTTCTGGTGCAGTGGTGGGTGCGCTTACTGGCCGCGCATGCGGCCCTGGAAGCGGGTGCCACCGTTGCCCATGTGCGGCAGCTTGATCTTGCCGATCAGCGCAATGCGCTCTTCGGCGAGGCGATCGGCCGCCTGGTAGGTCGGCACGCCCTCGGTCTTGCTGATCTCGAAGATGCGGCCCAGGTTGTAGTAGATCTGCCGCATCATGCGCATCGCGCGCTCGCGGTTGTAGCCGTCGATCTCCAGCGAGATGTTCATCACGCCACCGGCGTTCACTGCGTAGTCCGGCGCATAGAGCACGCCGCGGCGGGTCAGCTCGTCGCCGATAGCGTTGGTGGCCAGCTGGTTGTTGGCCGCGCCGCAGATGATCTTCGCCTTGATGCGGTCGATGGTCTTCTCGTTGAGCGTGCCGCCCAGCGCGCACGGCGAATACACGTCGGCGTCGACATCGTAGATCTCGTCCAGGCCCACCGCCTCGCAGCCCAGCTCGTCCACCGCGCGCTGTACCAGTTCCTTGTTGATGTCGGTGACGAACACCTTGGCGCCCTGCTCGCGCAGCAGCTTGATGAACTCCATGCCGACGTGGCCGGCGCCCTGCACGGCGTAGCTGTACTTGCCCACGTCCTCGTTGCCGTGCTTGAACTGCAGCGCAGCCATCAGGCCCTGCAGCGTGCCGAACGCAGTGAACGGCGACGGATCGCCCGAACCGCCATGCACCTGGTGCACGCCGGTGACGTACTCGGTTTCGCGGAACACGTATTCCATGTCGTTGACGTCGATGCCGACGTCCTCGGCGGTGATGTAGCGCCCGCCCAGCGAGTTGACGAAGCGGCCGAACGCGCGGAACAGCGCCTCGGACTTGTCCTTGCTCGGGTCGCCGATGATCACCGCCTTGCCGCCGCCCAGGTTGAGGCCGGCCACCGCGTTCTTGTAGGTCATGCCGCGCGACAGTCGCAGCACGTCGTTCACCGCTTCGGCCTCGGTCTTGTACGGCCACATGCGCAGGCCGCCCAGGGCGGGGCCAAGCACCGTGTTGTGGAT
Source organism: Dyella sp. (assembly GCF_051962475.1). Taxonomy (GTDB): domain Bacteria; phylum Pseudomonadota; class Gammaproteobacteria; order Xanthomonadales; family Rhodanobacteraceae; genus Dyella_A. The sequence continues at coordinate 8,957 of NZ_JBQCCF010000006.1, read as the reverse complement.
CGCGACGATGGCCTTCAGGCCGGCGTCCTTGTTCTGGCAGAACACGACTTCCTCGTGATCCGTCTGGGCGATGGTTTCAAAGATCATGCGAACGGTGACTCCAGGTTTGACGGCGCCCGGGGAAGGCGGCCGCACGGGGTGGGACAGAGCCGCAGCGCGCGACCCTCTCCGGCGGAAACAAAAGCCAACGGCTTGAAAATCAAAGCCCCAGCGGGGGCTGGGGCTTGGTTTGGGGCCGGCAGTTTAGTACGTCCCCCGGGCGGTTGCTGCCGCGGCGCAGCAACCGGGGTGGGTCAGGTCATCGCACCCAATGGCCGCGCTCGAAGCGCCAGTGCCGTCCGTGATGCACCCAGTGCTCCGGTACGTAGCGGTAGCCCGGGCGGGTTCGCACCCAGTAACCGCCCACCCACACATGGCGACGGGCATGCGGCTCCCAGCGCCAGTAGCCCGGCGCCCACACATAGCCGCGGCGCGGCGGCGGCACCCGCACGTAGCGCGGCGGCGGCGGGGGCACGCCCACCGAAATGCCCACCGATACCTGGGCGGCGCTGGCCGGCGGGGCATAGCTGGCACCTGTGGTGGCGGCCACCGCCAGAGCGGCGAGCAGGGCGAGCTTGCGGGTCGTCGTGATCATGGTGTCCTCCGTCTTCGCCGCGAATCGCGGCTGCCCGGGGAAAAACGAGCGGGTGGCGGCGGTGTTGACACCCGCCGCCCGCCGTATTCAGGCGACGGTCGGGTGCCGCTACAGGCGGCAGTTCGGTGCGTGATTGCCGGCGCGCGCCTTCTGCCATACCGGCAACAGTTGCTGCGCCTGTTGATCGAGCACCTGCGCGCGCTTGCCGCTGGAAGGATGCGTGGACAGGAACGCTGGCGGCTTGCTGCCACCCTGCGCGCCCATCTTCTGCCACAGCGTCACCGCGGCGCGCGGATCGAAGCCGGCCTGCGCCATGTAGCGCTGGCCGAGCACGTCCGCTTCGCTTTCCTGCGTGCGCGAGAACGGCAGCAGGATGCCCACTTCCGCGCCCAGGCCCAGCGCGGCGGCCGCATAGCCGGCGTTGGTGCCGCGGGTGCCGGCGTAGATGGTGCCGGCCGCCACTGCCGCCTGCGCCGCGTAGTTGTCCGACACGCGCTCGGCGCCGTGGCGCGCCACCACGTGGGCGAGCTCGTGACCCAGCACCACGGCGAGCTGATCCTGGTTGGTGGCCACCTTGAACATGCCCTGGTTCACGCCGATGCGCCCGCCGGGCAGGGCGAAGGCGTTGGCGGTGTCGTCGCCGACGATCTGCACTTCCCACTGATTGGCGTTCCACGGCGGCGGCAACTGGGCGATCAGCGCGTTGGCCACGCAGGTGGCGTAGGCGCGCTGGCGCGGGGCGTCGACAAACTTGCCCTGCTTGCGCATGTCATTGAAGGCGGTGATGCCCATCTGGCTCATCTGCGCATCGGACACGATCATCAACTGCGAGCGGCCGGTGGGCGAGGTCACGCAACCGGCCAGGACGGCGGCGGCAAGGGCGGTGGCGGCAAGGGCAGCGCGCATGGCAGGAACTCCCTGTGGATGGCAAGGCGTTCAGGATAGTCGCCGTCGGCGTCGGTGGCTCGTGTAGCGGCTGCTGGAAAAAGAACGAACGGTCGTGCTATTTTTCGCCCATGTCGGCCACACCTGCACCCACCAAGCGCGCCATGACGCGCGAACTCATCCTCGACCATGCCTATGCGCTGGCTACCCGCGACGGGCTGGAAGGCTTGTCCATCGGCAATCTGGCCGCCGACGTGGGCATGTCAAAGAGCGGCGTGTTCGCTCACTTCGGCTCCCGCGAAGACCTGCAACTGGCCGTGCTCGACGCCGGCGCGCAGCGCTTCGCCGCCGCGGTGATGGTGCCGGCGTTGCGCGAACCGCGCGGCCTGCCGCGCCTTCGCGCGATCGTGCGGCGCTGGTTCGACTGGTCGTGCGCGCACGCCGAAGGCTGCGTGCTGTTGTCGGCCGTCAGCGAGTACGACGGTCGCGAAGGCGCGCTGCACGACGGCGTGGTGCGCCAGCAATCGCAGTGGCGCGAGGTACTCGCCAAGGCCGCGCAGCTGGCGGTCGACGCAGGCCACTTCCGTGCCGATGCCGATCCCGAGCAGATCGCCTTCGAGATCTACGCACTGATTCTCGGCCTGCACCACGACGCGGGCCTGTTCGGCTTCGAGCCCGCCAGCGCGCGCGCCGATGCCGCCTTCGAGCGCCTGTGGCGCAGCTGGCAAGCCTGAGGAGCCCCCCATGTCATCAGTCCCCCATCGCGCCAGTCTTGCCATGCGCCTCAAGCTCGCCACCCTGCGCACCGGCTTTGCGCTCGGCGGACGCCTGGCGCCGCGGCGCACGGTGGAGCGCGCCGCCCGTCTGTTCGCCACGCCGTTTGCCAGCAGCCGCGCGCGGGCGCGGGCGGCCGAGGCCGATCCATCCATGCGTCAGGAGCGGCTCGTGGTCGACGGCGTCAGCATCGCCACCTATGTCTGGGGCGATCCGGCCACGCAGCCGTATGTGCTGCTGGTGCACGGCTGGTCCAGCTTCGGTCTGCGTTTTCGCCCGTGGGTGCAGCGGTTGCGCGCGCTCGGCCTGGCGGTGGTGAGTTTCGACCAGCCTGCCCACGGCCTCAGCGACGGGCGCTACTGCACGCTGCCCGAGTTCGCCGACACGGTGCGTGCGGTCGGGCGTCACTACGGCGGGGCAGAGCTCGCCATCGGCCATTCGCTCGGCGGCGCCGCGCTGGTGCTGGCTCAGGACACCACGTGGCGCGCGCGCCGGCTGGCGTTGATCGCGCCCGCAGCGGACATGGATGCCGCGGCCAGCCGCTACTTCCGCTTCGTGCGCTTGGGCGAGCACCTGCGCCGTCCGTTCTACGACTGGCTGGTGACGCGCACCGGCGTGCCGGTGGAACAACTGCAGATGCATCGTCATGCCGCCGCGCTGGGCCAGCCCGGCCTGGTCGTACACGACCTGGACGACGCCGACGTGCCCTGGGACGAAGGCGAGCGCTACGCCCGCCACTGGCCCGGTGCGCGGCTGTTCACCACGCAGGGCTTGGGTCATCACCGTGTGCTGGAGGCGCCGGAGGTGATCGATGCGGTGCTCGCGTTCGCCACGGGCGCCGCGGTGGGTGAGCGCGTGGTGGCCTCGCCGAACCTGCCGTTCGGCTTGGCCTGATCGTCGCGACGAGGCGCGCCCCTAGAGACAGCGCTTGAGCCGGCGGATGCTTTCGTCGATCGCCGGGCCGTCCACCGCGCCGTAGCCGAGGATCATTCCCTGGCGGCGCTGCGGCCCGCGATAGCAGGGCGACAACGGGCGGATCGAGACGCCCATCTCGGCCGCCCGCCGCGACAGCGCGATGTCGTCGACCTCGTCGGGCAGCAGCGCGGTGAGCTGCATGCCGGCCTCGGCGCCGATCACTTGCAGGCGGCCGGGCAGGTGATGCTCTATGGCGTCCAGCAGCGCCGCGCGTCGGATTGCATAGAGCACCCGCATGCGGCGGATATGTCGGGCGAAATGCCCTTCGCGGATGAAGTCGGTCATCGCCCGCTGCGGCAGCGTGGCCGAGCAGGTGTCCAGTGCGTCGCGCACCGCGCGAACGGCAGGCACCAAGTCCCTAGGCAGCACCAGGTAGCCCAGCCTTAGCGCCGGAAACATCACCTTGCTGAAGGTGCCCGCGTAGATCACCCGCGCATCGGTATCCAGCCCCTGCAGCGAGGCCACAGGCTTGCCGCCGAAGCGGTATTCGCCGTCGTAGTCGTCCTCGACGATCCATCGCCCCTCGCGCGCCGCCCATTGCAGCAGTTGCATGCGTCGCGCCGCGCTCATCGTCACGCCCAGCGGAAACTGGTGGGACGGCGTGGTGTAGACCAGTCGCGCGTCCGGGCCGCGGTGAATGCCTTCGGCCACGTCCAGGCCGTCGTCGTCCACCGGCACCTGCACCACCCGCGCGCCCACGGTGGCCAGCGCCTGGTGCGCGCCGGGGTAGCCCGGCTCTTCCATCCAGGCGCTGTCGCCCGGGTCGAGCAGGGCGTGCGCGCAGATCTGCAGCCCGTGCTGCGCACCGCTGGTGATCATGATCTGGCTGGCGTCGGCGCGCACCGCACGCATCGTGCGCAGGTAGTCGGCAATTGCCTCGCGCAGCGGCAGGTAGCCCAGCGCGTCGCCGTAGACCAGCGCATCGGTGCTGGCCCGGTGCGCGTGCCGGCTGAGCAGCCGCGCCCAGGTGTCGTGCGGAAAGGCATCCAGCGCCGGTAGGCCGATGCGGAACGCGCCCTGGCTTTCCAGCCAGCTCTGTTCGGTGGGCGCCATCGCTGCGGCGCGCTCAGCGATACGTCGATCCGGCGATGGCGCGACTGTGGCGGTTTTGCCGCGTCCGCGAGGCGACGACGCGGCCATGCCCAACGGGATCCACGCCGCCACGCAGGTGCCCGAGCCGTTGAAGGTTTCCAGGTAACCCTCGGCCTGGAGTTGCTCGTACGCGCTCATCACCGGCAGCCGCGACACCGCCAGTTCGCCGGCCAGGGCCCGGGTGGAAGGCAGCCGCTGGCCGGGTTGCAGCTGGCCGTCGACGATGGCGCGCCGCAGCCAGTCCGAGAGCTGTCGGTAGATCGGCGTGCCGCTGGCGCCATCCAGCACGATCGGGGGTAGCAGGCTGTCAGCGACGCGCTTCATGGGGAGCTTCCAAGTGGCTATGCAGGATCATAGCCAAGTGGCTATTCGAGTGAGCCACTTGGCTGCCTAAGGTGCACCCTTCAGTGACCGGCGGAGGTGGGGATGGGTAGGCAGCAGGCGGCGACGAAAGCGCGACGACGACCGGGCCGGATGGGGTTGGCGGGCGCCCTGTTAGCGCTTCTCGCCAGCGGGGTAGCGGCGCAGGACACCGCCACCGCGCGGCAATCGCGCGACGACGCCTGGTGGACCGGGCCGATGCTCGCCAATTCCGCCGAAACCCTGCCGCGCGGCCACGTGCTGGTGGAGCCTTACGTCTACGACGTGATGACCGATGGCGCCGACAACTTCGGCTCGCGCGCCTACGTGCTCTACGGCCTCACCGACAACCTCACCGTCGGCGCCATCCCCATCATCGGCTACACCGCCATGCACGGCGGCCCGAACAGCTCCGGCATCGGCGCGGGCGACCAGATCCTGCAGGCGCAGTACCGCCTCACGCGTTTTCAGGAAGGCAGCTGGCTGCCCACCATCGCGTTGCAGTGGCAACTCGGGGTGCCCACCGGCCGCTACCAGCGCCTGGCACGCGCCGCCGACGGCATGGGCAGCGGCGCCTGGGCGAACACGCTGGGCCTGAACGCGCAGAGCTACTTCTGGATGCCGAACGGCCGCATCCTGCGTGTGCGCCTCAATGTCACCCGCACGTGGTCGGGCCACGCCGATCTGGTTGGCGTGAGCAGCTACGGCACCGGCCCGGCGTTCCGCGGCAAGGCGTACCCGGGCGGCAACGTCTACGTGGGTACCTCGTTCGAATACAGCCTGAGTCGCCGCTGGGTGCTGGCCCTGGACCTCACCTACAGCCGCAACGATCCCACCCGCGTGCGCGGCGTCGATGATCCGCTGGCATCGCTGCCCGCGGTGCCGCGCCTGCCGGTGCAATTCGCGTCGCCGCGCAGCGAAGCGTTCGGTTACGCCCCGGCCGTCGAATACAGCTGGACGCCGAACATCGGCGTGTTGCTCGGCGTGCGCGTGATTCCCGGCGGCCACAACGTCACGCGCTCGATAACGCCAGCGATCGCCATCAACTACGTGCACTGAGCCGGGTCGGGTCGCGGGGACTCGCTCTACGCCGGCAGGTATTCCAACCAAGAAGGTGAGCACCATGCATACAAAAACGATCTTCCCGGCGTGCCTGCTCATGCTCGCGGCGGCGCTCGGGTGGCCGTCGCCATCGATCGCAGCCACGGCCAGGGGCGAAGACCAGCAGCACGCCTTCGATTTCCACTTCGGCACGTGGAAGACCGAGATAAAAAGCCGCGACGTCACGGCCGCGGGCGTCGGCAAGTGGACGACATTCACCGGCACGGTGATCGACCAGCCGCTGTGGAACGGCAAGGCCAACCTGGAGAAGATCGAAGCCTCCGGCCCGGGCGGCCACTTCCAGGGCCTGACGCTGTTTCTCTACAGCCCCGAGTCCGGGCAGTGGAGCGAGCAGTTCGCGGGCAGCGGCGACGGCACGATGCAGCCGCCCACCTACGGCGAGTTCAAGGATGGCCGCGGCGTGTTCCACGGCTGGACCGAGTCCGACGGCAAGAAGGTTCTCGAGCAAGACATCTGGTCGAACATCACGCCCAATTCCTACCACTACGAGATCGCCTCCTCGTTCGACGGCGGCAAGACCTGGGTCACCAACTTCGTCGCCCAGCTCACCCGGCTGAAGAAGGCCCCCGACTACGACACGCACACCACGCCGGGCACTGGGCCGGAGCACGACTTCGACTTCAACATGGGGCGCTGGTCGACCCGCATCCAGGCGGCGCTGCATCCGCTGTCCTCGCCTGGTGCGAAGAGCGGCCTCAACGGGACTCACGAGGTCTATCGCGTGTGGGACGACTGGGCCAACATCGGCCAACTCGAAGTCGATGGGCCCGACGGCCATCACATCGAGGATCTTGCGCTGCGCCTGTACGACCGTAAGACGCAGCAGTGGCGGGTCTACCTCGCCAACAGCGCCTCCGGCACGCTCGCCGCGCCGCTGGTGGGCGAATTCAAGGGTGGCGTGGGCACCTTCGTCGGCATGGATGAGGTCGACGGCAAGACCGTGCTGACCCGCAACGTCTGGTCGGACATCACCACGACATCGTGCAAGCAGGATTGGTCCGTCTCGACCGACGGCGGCAAGACCTGGGTGTCGACCTGGGCCTCCACCGATCGCCGGGGCGGCTGATCCGCCGGGCGCGATCATCTTCCGATCGCGCCACGTTGCTCCCTCTCCCCGCTGGAGGAGAGGGGCCAAGGCTTGCGGGGAAACCACCGGAAGCGTGTGGTGCAGCCCGTTACAGAAAGTCGCTGCGCGAGCTGCGCCAACCGTAGCCTGATCCATCCGCTTCCGAGCAGGCGCTATCGCCGCACCCGCGGATGCTGCCGTGCACCTACGCCGTACGCCTTCGTACGTGCGCTGCGGCAAGCGTCTGTGCGCGAACCCCTTTAGAATTGGGCGGTTCAAGCACACGCAGTCCGGAGTTGCCATGAGTTCGCCCGCCAAGCACGTCCCCGCCAGCGATTCGCAGCAAGCGAACACCCCGCTCGAAGCCACCCCGCTGCGCTTCGTTACCGCCGCCAGCCTGTTCGACGGCCACGACGCGGCGATCAACATCATGCGCCGGATCATCCAGGCGCAGGGTGCGGAGGTGATCCACCTGGGCCACAACCGCTCGGTGGAAGACGTGGTGCGCGCCGCGCTGCAGGAAGACGCCGACGCCATCGCGCTGTCGTCCTACCAGGGTGGCCACGTGGAGTACTTCAAGTACATGGTGGACATGCTCAAGGAGCGCGGCGCCGGCCACATCCGCGTGTTCGGCGGCGGCGGCGGCACCATCACGCCGGAAGAGATCAAGGAGCTGCAGGCCTACGGCGTGGAGCGCATCTACCACCCCAACGACGGCATGAAGCTCGGCCTCACCGAGATGATCGAAGACGTGATGGCGCGCGCCGGCAAGGCTGCCGCCGAGCACGCGCGCGGCCACGGCGGCGGCGTGCCGCAGGCCGACGTCGACAACGAAATCAGCATCGGCCACATGCTCTCGGCGATCGAAGAGGGCGGCCTCTCCGACGCCGACCTCAGCCGCTTGCGCAAGGAGTGGCAGCTCGCCGGCAAGCACACCCCGGTGCTCGGCCTCACCGGCACCGGTGGCGCCGGCAAATCCAGCGTGGTGGACGAACTGCTGCTGCGATTCCTGCAGGCGTTCCCCAAGATGCGCATCGCCGTACTGGCGGTGGACCCCACCCGTCGCCGTTCGGGCGGCGCGCTACTGGGCGACCGCATCCGCATGAACTCGCTGCGCTCGCACCGCGTCTACATGCGCTCGATGGCCACGCGTCGCCAGCACGCGGCCACCAACACCGTGCTGCACGACTGCATCGACTTCCTCAAGAGCCAGCCCTACGACCTGGTGATCGTGGAAACTGCCGGCATCGGCCAGAGCGATTCGGAGATCGTCGACCTGGTCGACTTCCCGGTCTATGTGATGACCAGCGAATACGGCGCGGCCAGCCAGCTGGAGAAGATCGACATGATCGACTTCGCCGAGCTGATCGTGCTCAACAAGTACGACAAGCGCGGCGCCGAAGACGCCTTGCGCGACGTGCGCAAACAGTGGAAGCGCAACCGTACCGCCTTCGCCATGAAGGACGAGGACGTGCCGGTTTACCCGACCATCGCCAGCCAGTTCAACGACCCGGGCGTCACCTGGATGTTCACTAACCTGTGCCGCCTGATGCGCGAGAAAGCAAAAGGGGGTCAGAGTCACCTTTCGGGCGGAAATCCGGACGGCAATCGGGACACGGGGTCGAAAAGTGACTCTGACTCTGACCCCCTTTTGCTTTCCTCCCCCGGTTGCGATTGGCAGCCTCAGCTGGACACCTCGCTGAAGGAACCGCGCGCCACCGTGCTGATTCCCGGCAACCGCGTGCGCTACCTCGCCGAGATCGCCGAGCAGGGCCGCGGCATCAACGCCTCCATCGCCAAGCAAGCCGAGCAGGCCAGCAAGGCCCAGCACTGCTACGAGGCGCTGAAGGAGCTGGGCGATGAGCAGCTTCCGAAACCGCTGGATCTCTACAGCAGCGACGCTCTGCATCCCTCTCCCTCCGGGAGAGGGACCGAGGGTGAGGGTACGCCCGCAGCGAACGCCTCCACGCAAGCTCCGAGGGGGGACAGCCCCCCCCCCCCCCCCCCCCGCAACGGGGGGGGTTGTTGTGTTATGGTTGTGGTTGATCC